>NZ_JBEXYN010000038.1:28527-82905 GCF_040630935.1 Streptomyces sp. NPDC005722 | reverse complement strand
TCCTCGGGCGTCGCCTCCGCCAGGAAGTCGTCGACCCCCGCCTCGTCGGCGATCGCCTTGGCCGTCAGCGGGTTGTCACCCGTGATCATGACCGTGCGGATGCCCATCCGCCGCAGCTCGTCGAACCGCTCCCGCATACCCTCCTTGACGACGTCCTTGAGGTGGATCACGCCGAGCACCCGGGCGCCGTGCGCGTCCTTGACCGCGACGAGCAGCGGGGTGCCGCCGGCCGCGGCGATCGTGTCGACGGTGTGCTGCGCGTCGGGGACGACGGTGCCGCCGTGACCGGTGACCCAGGCGACGATCGCGCCGGCCGCGCCCTTGCGGACCTGACGGCCGACGGCGTCGACGCCGGACATACGGGTCTGCGCCGTGAAGGGCACGAACTCGGCGTGGCCCAGCTCCCCTTCGCGGCGCTCGCGCAGCCCGTACTTCTCCTTCGCCAGGACGACCACGGAACGGCCCTCGGGCGTCTCGTCGGCCAGCGACGACAGCTGCGCGGCGTCGGCCAGCTCCGCCTCCCCGGTCCCGCCGACCGGCACGAACTCCGCGGCCCGGCGGTTGCCGAGGGTGATGGTGCCGGTCTTGTCGAGCAGCAGCGTGGACACGTCTCCGGCGGCCTCGACGGCACGGCCGGACATGGCGAGCACGTTGCGCTGCACCAGGCGGTCCATGCCCGCGATGCCGATCGCCGACAGCAGGGCGCCGATCGTCGTCGGGATGAGGCAGACCAGCAGCGCCACGAGGACGATCAGCGACTGCCGGGCGCCCGCGTAGATGGCGAAGGGCTGCAGGGTGACGACGGCGAGCAGGAAGACGATGGTCAGCGAGGCGAGCAGGATGTTCAGCGCGATCTCGTTGGGCGTCTTCTGCCGGGCCGCGCCCTCCACCAGGGCGATCATCCGGTCGATGAAGGTCTCACCGGGCCTGGTCGTGATGCGTACGACGATCCGGTCGGACAGCACCTTGGTGCCGCCCGTCACCGCGCTGCGGTCACCGCCGGACTCCCGGATGACCGGCGCCGACTCACCCGTGATCGCCGACTCGTCGACCGAGGCGACGCCCTCGACGACGTCGCCGTCACCGGGGATGACGTCGCCCGCCTCGCACACCACGCGGTCGCCGACACGCAGCGCGGTGCCGGGCACGTGCTCCTCGGCGCCGTCCGTGAGCCGGCGGGCCACGGTGTCGGTCTTGGCCCGGCGCAGGGTGTCGGCCTGCGCCTTGCCGCGGCCCTCGGCGACGGCCTCCGCCAGGTTGGCGAAGACCACGGTGAGCCAGAGCCACGCGGTGATCGCCCAGCCGAACCAGTCGGCCGGGGAGAGCGCCGCCAGCACGGTGGTGAGCACCGAGCCGATCAGGACGACGAACATGACGGGCGACTTGACCATCACCCGGGGGTCGAGCTTGCGCAGTGCGTCCGGGAGGGACCGCAGCAGTTGCGCCGGGTCGAAGAGGCCGCCCGAGACACGGGCGCGGGGGCTCGCGTCCGGGGCGTGCGGTGCCGGTCCTCCCCCGGGCGCCCGTACGGGCGTGCCGGTGGACATGGTTTCCTCCGCGGGACGGGCGGCAGGGGTGGTCGTTCGCCTCATGACAGGCCCTCCGCGAGCGGGCCGAGGGCGAGCGCCGGGAAGTACGTCAGGCCCGTGATGATCAGGATCGCGCCGACGAGCAGGCTCGCGAAGAGCGGTTTCTCGGTGCGCAGGGTGCCGGCGGTGGCGGGCACCGGCTGCTGCCGGGCGAGCGAGCCGGCGAGGGCCAGGACGAAGACCATCGGCACGAAGCGGCCGAGGAGCATCGCGAGGCCGAGCGTGGTGTTGTACCACCGCGTGTTGGCGCTCAGGCCCGCGAAGGCGGAGCCGTTGTTGTTGCCGGCGGAGGTGTAGGCGTACAGCACCTCGGAGAAGCCGTGCGGCCCGGTGTTGAGGATGGAGTGCGGCGGGGTCGGCAGGGCCATCGCCAGGGCCGTGAAGACCAGTACGACGGCCGGGGTGACCAGGATGTACAGGGCGGCGAGCTTGATCTCGCGGGTGCCGATCTTCTTGCCCAGGTACTCCGGGGTGCGGCCGACCATCAGGCCCGCGATGAACACCGCGATGATCGCCATGATCAGGATGCCGTAGAGGCCGGAACCGACGCCGCCCGGGGCGATCTCGCCCAGCATCATCCCGAGCAGGGCGATGCCTCCGCCGAGACCGGTGAAGGACGAGTGGAAGGAGTCCACCGCGCCGGTCGAGGTCAAGGTGGTGCTCACCGCGAACAGCGACGACGCGCCCACGCCGAAGCGCTGCTCCTTGCCCTCCAGCGCGGCGCCCGCGATCTGGTTCGCCGAGCCGGGGTGCGCCGTCTCGACCCAGGTCATCAGCGTCACGAAGCCGACCCAGATCAGCCCCATCGCGGCCAGGAGCGTGTAGCCCTGCTTCAGGTTGCCGGCCATCTTCCCGAAGGTGCGGGTCAGCGAGAACGGGATCACCAGGATCAGGAAGATCTCGAATAGGTTGGTGAACGCGTCCGGGTTCTCGAAGGGGTGCGCGGAGTTGGCGTTGTAGAAGCCGCCGCCGTTGGTGCCGAGCTCCTTGATCGCCTCCTGGGAGGCCACCGCGCCGCCGGTCAGCGTCTGGTGCCCGCCGGCGAGGGTGGTGATCTCGTGCCAGCCGGCGAAGTTCTGGATCGCCCCGAAGCCCACCAGCACGATCGCGGCGACGAACGCCATGGGCAGCAGGATGCGGACGGTGCCGCGGACCATGTCGGTCCAGAAGTTGCCCAGCTCACCGGTGCGGGACCGGACGAAGCCGCGGACGAGCGCCACGGCCACGGCCATGCCGACCGCCGCCGAGACGAAGTTCTGCACGGCGAGGCCCGCGGTCTGGGCGACGTGGCCCATGGCGTTCTCGCCCATGTACGACTGCCAGTTCGTGTTGGTCACGAACGAGGCCGCGGTGTTGAACGCCTGGTCGGGGGTGATGGCCGCGAAGCCCAGGGACAGCGGGAGGTGGTTCTGCACCCGCAGCAGCAGGTAGAGGAACAGCACGCCCACGAAGGAGAAGGCCAGCACCGCCCTGAGGTAGGACGGCCAGCGCATCTCGGCGTCGGGGTCGGCGCCGAGGCAGCGGTAGACCAGGCGCTCGACGCGCAGGTGCCGGTCGGAGGCGTAGACGGCGGCCATGTAGTCGCCGAGGGGTCGGTACACCAGGGCCAGGGCCACGACGAGGGCGGTGACCTGGAGCACGTCGGCGGTGACGGGGCCCATGGCCGTACCTCAGAACCTCTCGGGCCGCACGAGCGCCACGATCAGGTAGACCAGCAGGCCGGCGGCGACGACGAGACCGGTGATGTTCTCGGCGCTCACAGCTTCGCCACCCCCTTGGCGATGAGCGCGATCAGCGCGAAGACCGCGAGTGTGACGAGCAGGAAGGCCAGGTCGTCCATCGTGTGCTCCCAGCTCTTGACGGAACGTCGACCAAGCCCAGGAAACCTCCGTTCCCGCCGTGCGCGGACACCGTTGACGGCTTCCATACGGGCCCTTGCGGCGCCTTGACGGGCCTTTGACGTTCACCCCCGTTGACCTGCGAAAACGCCCGTGGGCCGACCTGTTCTCACAGGTCGGCCCACGGGCGTCGGGTGTGGCCGGGGCGCTGGGCCCCCGGGCTCAGTGCACCTCGGTGATCTCCGGTCCGCGGCGCATGGGGTCGATGCCGTCCGAGAAGCGGCCGCCCTCTTCCTGGGCGATGCCCTCGGGCACCATCTGGGCGTCGTTGGGCAGCTTCAGCACGATCGGGTCGCGCGGTGCCATCGGCGACTCCCCGCGGACGACCACGGTGTCGCGGAAGATCTGCTCCAGCAGGCCGGCGGTCTCGGGCTGGACGGCGCCCTGCCCGGAGATGACGCCCCGCAGGAACCAGCGCGGGCCGTCACAGCCGACGAAGCGCACGACCTGCACGCCGTTGGCGCCGTTGGGCAGCTGCACCGGGACCTGCGCGCGCAGCTCCCAGCCCAGCGGGCCCTCGACCTCGTCGACGATGCCGCCCTGCTTGGTGATGCCGGACGCGATCTCGTCGCGGACCTCGCCCCAGATGCCCTCCGACTTCGGGGCGGCGAAGCCCTGCAACTGGACGGCGCTCTCGCGCAGCACCACGGTCGCGGCGACGATGGACTCCCCGGCCACCTCGACGCGCAGTTCCATGCCCTGGACACCGGGCACGAAGAGGCCGCCCAGGTCGACCCGGCCCTCGGCCGGGTCCCTGACCTCGCTCACGTCCCACGGACCGTCCGGCCTGGGGGCGGGCGGAAGGTTGTACCGACGGGACTCCATGGAGTCGTCCGACTCCTCGGCGTCTTCGGCCAGCTCGTCAGGGCTCTCGGCCTCGAGCTCGTCGAGGGCGTCTCCGCGCTCCTTGCGACGACGACGGAACACGTCACTGTCCTTCCCGGTCAGCGATGACCGATGCGTATCCATTGCCGGACGGACCGACCGGCGAGCCATCCACCGCGGCATGACCCCCCGTGGAGCCGAAGCCCCCCGCCGCCCGTGCGGAGCCGGGCAGCTCCGCCACCTCGTGGAAGCGGACCCGCTCGACCTGCTGGACGACCAGTTGGGCGATCCGGTCCCCTTCTGCGAACCGTACGCTCTCGCGCGGGTCCAGGTTGACCACGATCACCTTGATCTCCCCACGGTACCCGGCATCAACCGTTCCCGGGGCATTCACGAGGGCCACTCCGCACCTCGCGGCGAGGCCCGAGCGGGGGTGCACGAAGGCGGCGTAGCCGTCCGGCAGCGCGATCGACACCCCCGTGGGCAGTACGGCGCGCTCGCCGGGGGCCAGTTCGGCCGCCTCGGTGGTGACGAGGTCGGCCCCGGCGTCGCCCGGGTGCCCGTACGAAGGAATCGGGACGCCCTCGTGCAAACGGTGGATGAGGACGTCGACCGGGGGGCGAGGACCGCCGGTCACGGGTTGACCTCGAAGGCGCGCGCGACCTTGACCTGGTCGGGGTCCGCCATCGCGGCGCGGATCTCCTCGGGGCGGCCGTTGTCGGTGAAGTGCTCCAGCTTGACCTCGATGAACAGCGCGTCCGCGCGGACCGCGACGGGGCCGTCCGGACCGCCGATCCGGCCCACCGCGGTGGAGTAGATCTTGCGCCCGGCCACGGCGGTGCAGCGGGCCTCCAGGTGGAGGGTGGCGCCGACCGGCACGGGCTGCACGAAGTCGGTCTCCAGGCGGCCGGTCACGGCGATGGTGCGCAGCAGCCAGGCGAGTGAACCGAGCGTCTCGTCGAGGGCCGTGGCCAGCACACCACCGTGCGCCAGGCCCGGGGCGCCCTGGTGGGCGGCCTGGACGGTGAACTCGGCGGTCACGCTGACGCCCTCCCCGGCCCTGGCCTCCAGGTGCAGGCCGTGCGGCTGCGCCCCGCCACAGCCGAAGCAGTGGTCGTAGTGCGCGCCCAGCGGTTCACCGGGGGCGGGGGCGTCGGGGTGCCGCTCCGGCGCGACGGCGTCGCGCGGCGGTGTCAGGCCCGGACGGTCCGGGCCGGCGTCGGTCGTAGCTCCACTCACGCGGGAGACCCTACCCTCCTGCGGGATCGTTTCCCGCCGCCCGGCCGTTGTCCTTCCGGCCCCGCGGCCCGCCCATCACCGGAGCACCCTCCCTTGGAGCACCACATGACCCCCAGGTCCGTCGTCGTCACAGGAGCCGGGTGCGGGATCGGCCTCGCCACCACCCTCGAACTGGCCCACGCCGGCTTCGACGTCATCGGGACGGTACGCAGCGAGGAGAAGGCGGAGGCGTTGCGGGAGGCGGTCGGGCGCACCGGTGCGTCGGTGCGCACCGTGCTGCTGGACGTCACGGACGCGACCTCCTCCGTCCGGGCGTTCACCGAGATCGCCACGATGACGGACGGCGGCCCCTGGGCGGTGGTGAACAACGCGGGGATCGCCCAGCCCGGTGCGATCGAGGACGTGGACGACGAGCAGGTGCGGCAGCAGCTGGAGACCAACCTGGTGGCCCCGGCGCGCATCGCCCGGCTGGTGCTGCCCACGATGCGGGCCCGGCGGGCGGGGCGGATCGTCAACATCTCGTCGATCTCCGGGCGGGTCTCGATGCCGCTGCTCGGCTGGTACTGCGCCAGCAAGCAGGGCCTGGAGGCGATGACGGACGCGCTGCGGATGGAGGCGGCCCCGTTCGGGGTCAAGGTCGTGCTGGTGGAGCCCGGCCCGTACGGCACGGACATCTGGCAGCGCGGCGCGAGCCGGCTGCCGCAGCGCCGCAACTCGGCCTACCGGCACCAGTACGAGGCCGCGGAGGAGACGATCAAGCGGGAGCTGCCCTCGCCGCGTCCGGTGGCGCGCACCGTCCTGAAGGCGCTCTCGGCGCCGCGGCCGCTCCCCCGCTACCTGGTGGGCACCGACGCCCGGTCCTCCGCGGTCCTGGACGCCGCCCTGCCGACGGCCGCGACCGACTGGGCCAAGCAGGTCGCCACGGGGCTGCGGCGTCCCCCGCGCGCCGCGCACGCGCTCACGAGGCTGCGGTCCCGGGGCGGGCGCTGACGGGGCGGCATGACAAGCTGGGCGTCATGACCGTCATGAGCTATGAGGAGCGGCTGACCGCGCCGCGTTCGTGGTGGGGGCTCGCCATCGGCGCGGGCGTCTCGCTGGCGCTGATCCTGCTGCCCCTCGGGCCCCTGGCGCTGCTCGGCGGGCTCGTCGGCGGCACCGCCGTCGGGGCGGCCCTGGTCAGCGCGTACGGCTCCCCGCGGCTGCGGGTGGTCGCCGGCTCGCTGGTGGCCGGGGACGCGAAGATCCCGGTGACGGCGCTCGGCGAGGCCACCGTGCTGGACCGGGACGAGGCGCTGGCCTGGCGGTCGCACAAGGCCGATCCGCGGGCCTTCATGCTGCTGCGCGCCTACGTGCCGACGGCGCTGAAGGTCGAGGTCAGCGACCCGGACGACCCGACGCCGTACCTGTACCTGTCGACCCGCTCCCCCGAGCGCCTGGCCGCGGCCCTGCGGGACGTGCGCGCCTGATCGCCCCGGCGCTCCGGCACGGGGCGCCCGGGGCCTGGCGGCTCAGCCGCCGGACCCGAGTGCGGGCGGCTCGCCGGGCCCGAGTGCGGGCGGTGGTTCCTCCTCCGCGGACAGCAGGCCCCAGGGCACCTGGCGCAGGCGCAGGTCCTTGCGGATCTGTTCCGCGAGCTTCTTGGTGTCGCGCCGGTTCATCACGGCACCGACGGCCGCGCCGACCATGAACGGGGTCAGCGTCGGCAGGTTGCGCATGGTGCGCTTCAGCAGCTGCTGGCGCAGCTCCCGCTTCATCCTGCCGCCGAGGGCGATGTTCAGGGTGGACGGCTTGGAGAAGTCGATGCCGCGCCGCTCGGTCCACTCGGCCAGGTACATCATCGACCGCTGCCGCAGCGTGCCCGGGGCGCGCAGCCCGTAGACCTCGTGCAGCTCGGCGATGAGCTTGTACTCGACCAGGGCGACCCCGAGCGTCTCGGAGGCCAGCTCCGCCGGCATGGCCGGCGGGGTCGGCAGCATGGCGGCGGCGCCGATGCCGGCGCCGACCGTCGCGGTGCCCACCGTGGCGGCGTTCACCAGCTTGTCGGCCAGCTCCTCGGGCCCGAGCCCGGGGAACTGCCGGCGAAGCGTCTCCAGGTCCCGCACGGGGACCCTCGGGGCCGTCTCGACGAGCCCGTCGACGAAGGTGTTCAGCGCCGCCTTGGCGCGTGCCCGTGCCCGTGCGGCACGGCCGGGGGGACGGAACGGGACGGGATCGCCCGCCGGTCCCTCCGATGCGCCCGCGAGCGAGGCCTCATGGCCTCGCTCGTCGTCGCTCGCCACGGTCCGGCTGCCCGTCAGGCCGCGCAGTCGCGGCAGATCGGGTTGCCGTTCTTCTCCGTGGCCAGCTGGCTGCGGTGGTGCACGAGGAAGCAGCTCATGCAGGTGAACTCGTCCGCCTGCCGGGGCAGCACCCGGACCGACAGCTCCTCGTTGGAGAGGTCGGCTCCGGGCAGCTCGAGGGACTCGGCCTGGTCGTACTCGTCCACGTCGACCGTGGAGGTCGACTTGTCGTTCCGCCTGGCCTTCAGTTCCTCGATGCTGTCCTCGTTGACGTCATCGTCGGTCTTGCGTGGGGTGTCGTAATCAGTAGCCATGTATCGCTCTCCCCCTCTGGGTGTCTGCGGTGTCTCCAGCGCTCGTAACGCATGGGAGGCCGGTCTTGTGCCCGGCCCGAAGCGGAGATTTTGCCTTACATCAAGTGCCGTTACTCAATCGACACCCAACCGCACCCCCGAAGAGGTGATCCCATCCGCTGCCGGTGATGACCGGAAACGGCCCACTTGTCGCACCTTGCTCGCGCCTCCACGTGTACTTCCCGTGATCATGACCTGCGGAAACATGGATTTTTCCGGTCTTTTCCCGGAGGTCGCAATCACGCAGAGTACCCGAGGCCGGAATCGTATGTGTGATCGCTCACAGCATGCCCCCGAGGCGCGCAGACCGCAAAATTCAGCGCAAAGCGAACACGCCCCCGGGGGTGTCGTGTGACGGGTCACACGGGGATGACAACCCGCATGACCAGGCCACCTCCCTCGCGGGGGACCGCGGAGATCGTGCCTCCGTGGGCCCGGGCGACGGACTTGGCGATCGAGAGGCCGAGGCCCACGCCCTTGTCACTGCCGGTGCGCTCGGTGCCCAGCCGGCGGAAGGGCTCGAACAGGTTGTCGATCTCGTACGCGGGGACGACGGGCCCCGTGTTGGCCACCGTCAGGACCGCGGAGCCCGCTTCGACGCCCGTGGTGACCTCCACCCGGCCCGCCTCCGCGACGTTGTACCGGACCGCGTTCTGCACCAGGTTCAGCGCGATGCGCTCCAGCAGCACCCCGTTGCCCTGCACCACGGCCTCGCCCAGCGCGGCGCGCAGCTCCACGCCCTTGGCGTCGGCTTCGGCGCGGGTCTGCTCCAGCGCCTGGGTGGCCGCCTCCGCGAGGTCCACCGGCTTGCGGTCGACGATCTCGTTGTCACTGCGGGCGAGCAGCAGCAGACCCTCCACCAGCTGTTCGCTGCGCGTGTTGGTGGCGAGCAGGTTCTTGCCCAGCTGCTCCATGTCCGGGGAGGCGTCGGGGTCGGCGAGCTGGACCTCCAGCAGCGTGCGGGTGATCGCCAGCGGCGTTCTCAGCTCGTGGGAGGCGTTGGAGACGAAGCGGCGCTGGGCGTCGAAGGACCGCTCCAGGCGCTCCAGCATGTCGTCGAAGGTGTCGGCGAGCTCCTTGAGCTCGTCGTCCGGGCCGGTCAGGTGGATCCGCTGGGTCAGGTCGGAGCTGACCACGCCGCGCGCGGTGCGGGTGATCCGGCCCAGGGGCGCCAACACCCGGCCGGCCAGCAGGTAGCCGAAGGCGAAGGCGAGCACCGCGAGGCCGACGAGCGCGAAGAGGGAGCGCTTCAGCAGGACGTTCAGCGCGGTCTCGCGCTGCACGGCCAGGCAGTGGACGTAGGCCTTGTTGAAGGCGTCCGGGTTGGTCGGGCCGGTGGGCAGCTCCGGACACAGCCCGGTGAGCGACAGCCGGCCCGCCTCGACGTGGAACTGCGCCTCGGTGCCCTGGCGGATGGCCTGGGCGGCCAGCATGTAGATGATCCACAGCAGTATCACCCCGGCGATCAGGAACATGCCGCCGTAGAGCAGGGTGAGCCTTATCCGGATCGTGGGCCGCAGCAGCGGCATCGGCCGGGCGGCCGGTTTCGGGTCCCAGGTGGGCCTGGGCGGGATGGCCTGCGACGTTGGCGGGGTCGTCGGCGACGACGAGGGCGCGGGCACGGCGGGTCAGATCCGGTATCCGGAGCCCGGGACGGTGACGATCACCGCGGGCTCGCCGAGCTTGCGGCGCAGGGTCATCACCGTGACCCGCACGACGTTGGTGAAGGGGTCGGTGTTCTCGTCCCAGGCCTTCTCCAGCAACTGCTCCGCGGAGACCACGGCCCCCTCGCTGCGCAGCAGCACCTCCAGCACCGCGAACTCCTTGGGCGCCAGCTGCACCTGCCGGCCCTCCCGGGTGACCTCGCGGCGGTTGGGGTCCAGCTTGATCCCGGAGCGCTCCAGCACGGGCGGCAGCGGTGCGGTCGTACGGCGCCCGAGGGCCCGTACGCGGGCGGTCAGCTCGGTGAAGGCGAAGGGCTTGGGGAGGTAGTCGTCGGCGCCCAGCTCCAGCCCCTCCACGCGGTCGCTGACGTCGCCGGCGGCGGTCAGCATCAGCACGCGGGTCGGCAGACCGAGTTCCACGAGCTTGCGGCACACGTCGTCCCCGTGGACGACCGGCAGGTCGCGGTCAAGGACCACGACGTCGTAGTCGTTGACCCCGATCCGCTCCAGGGCCGCACCGCCGTCGTAGACGACGTCGACGGCCATGGCCTCACGGCGCAGTCCGGTGGCTACCGCATCGGCGAGCAGTTGCTCGTCCTCGACGACCAGTACGCGCAAGGCGCTGTTCCTTCCCTAGGCACTTCTCGAAGAGCCGTGTCTCAAAGAGCCGTGCACGGCCCGCCCGCGCAGGCCGAACGCCCCTCCATCCTGCACCGGACGGCCGTAAAACAGGGGTAAGAGGACCTGGCGCCGAATTCTTCGCGTCCCGGAGGTTTCCCCTCCGGCGGGCCTGGGGAGGACGACTGCACACCCCCGATCACGCCCGTAGGGCGTCCGCAACTCCCGTGGCAGTGGCCGCTGTGTGATCCGAGGGGTCCCCCGACAAGACCTGTGAACGACCCCGCACATCGCAGCACCGACGAATATCCCTGTGTCAACCCACGACGACGAGGGGGCGCCACCTGATGGACGCATTCACCACTGGCATTCTGCAGCGCATACACAGCACCGAATCCGACCTTCTGCGCGCCCGTGAGGACGGGGACGACTTCCTGGCCGAGGTCGAGGAGGCGGAACTGGCCGACCTGCGCCGCCTCGCCGCCGAGCACGGCGTCCAGGTGCTGCCCAAGATCGCCTGAGATCCCCCGGGCGGCACAGCCGAACGCCGCGCCCCGGACACCTGCACGGGTGCCGGGGCGTTCGCGTGCCCGCCGCCGGTTCGTGCCGGGCGGCGGGCCTTCGCGTGGAGGGAGCGGTGGTGGGCCTCAGTCGTGCCAGGCGCCGAGTTCGTCGAGCCGCCGCTGCAGGGGCTCGAAGAGCCCCGGCGGGGCCGCGACGGTGAGCTCCGTGGACTCCGGCACCCCCGGACGGCCGCCGGTCAGGGCGCCGGCCTCGCGGGCGAACAGGGCGCCCGCCGCGTAGTCCCACGGGTTGAGGCCGCGCTCGTAGTAGGCGTTGAGGCGGCCGCAGCCCACGTCGCAGAGGTCGATGGCGGCGGATCCGCCACGGCGGATGTCCCGCACCTGCGGCACCAGCTCGCGCAGCACCCTCGCCTGGCCCTCCCGGCGCTCCTTCAGGTAGCCGAAGCCGGTGCCGACCAGCGCCTGGTCGAGCGGCGGCGCCGGGCGGACGGCCGCCTGCCGGTCGTTGACCCAGGCGCCCCGCCCCAGCACCGCGCGGTAGCTCTCGGAGCGCATCGGGGCCTCGACGACCCCGACGAGCGTCTCACCGTCCAGCTCGGCCGCGATGCTCACGGCCCACGACGGCAGGCCGTACAGGTAGTTCACGGTGCCGTCCAGCGGGTCGATCACCCAGCGGACGCCGCTGCTGCCCGGGACGCTGACGCCCTCCTCGCCGAGGAGGCCGTCGTCGGGGCGGCGCTCGGTGATGAAGGAGGCGATCAGCTTCTCCGCGGCGATGTCCATCTCGGTGACGACGTCGATGGGGCTGCTCTTGGTGGCGGCCACGCCGAGGTCGGCGGGCCGGCCGTCGCGCAGCAGCTCACCGGCCCTGCGGGCGGCCTCGAGGGCCACGGCCAGGAGTTCGTCCTTGAGTTGGTCGGTCACGGCACTCCTCGTGCGTTCGGGTCGGTCGGTCACTCGGCGCCGGCGGCTGCGGGCCGGGGGCTGCGCGCCGGGCAGCAGCCCACCGGGCACACGTCGTGGCTGGGCCCGAGGGCGCCCAGCGCGCAGCGCTCGGGGGCCAGGCCCCGCTCGGTGGCGGCGCGCTCCAGCACCAGCTCGCGGACGGCGGCGGCGAACCGCGGGTCGGCGCCCACGGTGGCGGCGCGGGCGACGGGCAGGCCCAGTTCCGCGGCCTTCGCGGTCGCCTCGGTGTCGAGGTCGTACCGGACCTCCATGTGGTCGGAGACGAAGCCGATCGGCACCATGACGGCGGCCGGGGCGCCGGAGGCGTGCAGCTCCTCCAGGTGGTCGCAGATGTCGGGCTCCAGCCACGGGATGTGCGGGGCGCCGCTGCGGGACTGGTAGACGAGCTTCCACGGGCGGTCGGTGCCGGTGGCCTCGCGCACCGCGTCGGCGATCACCCGGGCCGTGTCGAGGTGCTCGGCGACGTAGGCGCCGCCGGCTCCGTCCCGGGTGTGGTCCTCGGGCCGGCCGGAGGTGTCGGCGGCCGCGGTGGGGATCGAGTGGGTGGTGAACGCCAGGTGCGCCCCGTCGCGGACGTCCTCGGGCAGCGTGGCGAGCGCGGTCAGCACCGCGTCGGCCATGGGCCGGACGAAGCCGGGGTGGTTGAAGTAGTGCCGCAGCTTGTCCACACGGGGCACCTCGCGGCCCTCGGCCTCCAGGGCGGCCAGGGAGTCGGCGAGGTTCTCGCGGTACTGCCGGCAGCCCGAGTACGAGGCGTACGCGCTGGTGGCCAGGACCAGCACCCTGCGGTGGCCGTCCCCGGCCAGCTCGCGCAGGGTGTCGGTCAGGTAGGGCGCCCAGTTGCGGTTGCCCCAGTAGACCGGCAGGTCGAGGCCGTGCTCGGCGAAGTCCTTGCGCAGCGCCTGCAGCAGTTCGCGGTTCTGCGCGTTGATCGGACTGACCCCGCCGAACAGGAAGTAGTGCTGCCCCACCTCCTTCAGGCGCTCGCGGGGGATGCCACGGCCGCGCGTGACGTTCTCCAGGAAGGGGACGACGTCGTCGGGCCCCTCGGGGCCCCCGAAGGACAGCAGGAGCAGTGCGTCGTACGGAGCGGCGCCGGCCTCGGTGTGATCGGACATGTTCCGATCCTGCCACCCGGCGGTGACGGCAGGGGAACCGGCGAAAACCGCTTGCGCTCCCTTTGTAAGCTGTGTGGGGCAGTCACATTCCTTACTCCCGCCCCTTGAGACGTCGGCGACGAAGCCGTGGAGCGCCTGTGTCCAGTCCCTATCGCGCGATCTTCTCCACTCCCGGGACCAGGGGTTTCTCGGCGGCGGGTTTCATCGGCCGGATGCCGTTGTCCATGCTCGGCATCGGCATCGTGACGATGATGTCCCAGGTCACCGGCCGCTACGGGATCGCGGGCGGGCTCGCCGCCACCCTGGCGCTGGCCGCGGCGGCGCTGGGCCCGCAGGTGTCCCGCCTGGTCGACCGGTACGGCCAGCGCCGGGTACTGCGCCCGGCCACCGCGGTCACGGTGCTGGCGGTGGCGGCACTGCTGGTGTGCGTACGGGCCGGGGCCCCGGACTGGACGCTCTTCGTCTGCGTCGCGCTTGCGGGGACGACGCCGAGCCTGGGTGCCATGGTGCGGGCGCGCTGGGCCATGATCCACCGGGGATCGCCCGCGCTGCTGCACACCGCCTACTCCTTCGAGTCCGTCGTCGACGAGGTCTGCTTCATCGTGGGCCCGATCCTGTCGATCGGGTTGTGCACGATCTGGTTCCCGGAGGCGGGGCCGCTGCTGGCGGTGCTCTTCCTGGCGGCCGGGGCGTGGCTGCTGACCGCGCAGCGCGCCACCGAGCCGGCGCCGCATCCGCGGGAGCAGCACACCCCGGGCTCCGCGCTGCGCTCCCGCGGGCTGCAGGTCCTCGTGCTGACCTTCGTCGCGACCGGGGCGATCTTCGGCGCCGTGGACGTGACCACCGTGGCCTTCGCCGAGGAGCAGGGCCACAAGGCCGCGGCGAGCGTGGTGCTGGCGGTGTACGCGGCGGGTTCCTGCCTCGCGGGGGTGCTTTTCGGCCTGATGAAGCCGGCCGGAACGGCCTCCCGCCGCTTCCTGCTGGGCGTGGCGGCCATGGGCGTGAGTATGATCCCGCCACTACTGGTCGGGAACTTGCCGTTCCTGGCCGTGGCGCTGTTCGTCGCGGGCCTGTCCATCGCACCGACGATGGTCACCACCATGGCCCTCGTCGAGCAGTTGGTACCGCGCGCGAAGCTGACCGAGGGCATGACGTGGACGAGCACGGGACTCGCGGTCGGCGTGGCGCTGGGCGCCTCTCTGGCCGGGTGGGTGATCGACGCGGCGGGGGCCCGGGCCGCGTTCGCGGTACCCGCCTCCGCCGCGGCGCTCGCCGTGGTGGCGGCCTTCCTGGGGTACCGCCGGCTGGAGCCGGCGCCGGAGCTGGAGGGGACGCGTGCGCATGGCTACGACGACGAACAGAACCACCGGGAAGACCACATGGCGTAACTGGGCGGGCAACGTGCGGGCCCTGCCCGCGCGGACCGAGTCGCCCGCCTCGGCCGACGAACTGGCGGCCGTGCTCGGCAGGGCGGCCGCCGACGGGCTCCCCGCCAAGGCCGTGGGCACCGGGCACTCGTTCACCTCGACGGCGGCGACCGCGGGCGTGCTGATCCGGCCCGAGCGGATGACCGCGGTGCGGGGCATCGACCGCGAGGCCGGCACGATCACGGTGGAGGCGGGCGTCCAGCTCAAGCACCTCAACGCGATGCTCGCCGCCGAGGGCCTGTCGCTGACGAACATGGGCGACATCATGGAGCAGACGGCGGCCGGCGCGACCAGCACCGGCACGCACGGCACGGGCCGTGACTCGGGCTCCATAGCCGCCCAGATCACGGCGCTGGAGCTGGTGCTCGCCGACGGATCACTGCTCACCTGCTCGGCGCGGGAGAACCCCGAGGTCTTCGCCGCCGCCCGGATCGGGCTCGGCGCGCTCGGCGTGGTCAGCGCGATCACCTTCGCGGTGGAACCGCTCTTCCTGCTCACCGCGCGGGAGGAACCCATGCGCTTCGACCGGGTGGTCGCCGAGTTCGACCAACTGGTCGAGGAGAACGAGCACTTCGAGTTCTACTGGTTCCCGCACACCGACGGCTGCAACACCAAGCGGAACAACCGCAGCCAGGGTCCCGCGGCACCGGTCCCCGGGGTACGCGGCTGGATCGACGACGAGTTGCTCTCCAACGGGGTCTTCCAGGCGGCCTGCGTCGTGGGCCGGGCGGCCCCCTCCCTCATCCCGGGCATCGCCCAGGTCTCCAGCCGGGCGCTGTCGGCCCGCACCTACACCGACGTCCCGTACAAGGTGTTCACCCACCCGCGACGTGTGCGTTTCGTGGAGATGGAGTACGCGGTGCCGCGCGAGGCCGCGGTGGAGGTGCTGCGCGAACTCAAGTCGATGGTGGAGTCCTCGGGCTTCAGGATCAGCTTCCCCGTGGAGGTGCGGGTCGCCCCGGCGGACGACATCGCCCTGTCGACGGCCTCGGGCCGGGACACCGCCTACGTCGCGGTGCACATGTACCGCGGCAGCCGGTACCAGGAGTACTTCACGGCGGTCGAGCAGATCATGACCGACCATCAGGGGCGGCCGCACTGGGGGAAGATCCACACCCGGGACGCGGACTACTTCGCCAAGGCCTACCCCCGCTTCGCGGAGTTCACCGCCCTGCGCGACCGGCTCGACCCGGACCGGCTGTTCCGGAACGACTACCTGCGGCGGGTGCTGGGCGAATAGTTCCACTTGTGGGGTTTTTGTAAAGATCCCGCCCCAACTCCCTTGGCGTGCGCGAAGTTCGACGGCGCGGCGCCCCACCGACGTGGCCCAAATGGAGTACTGTGACAAATCCTGGCTCCGGGGGGAGACGGCGCACTCGTCCCGGGGTGCCGTCGATCGAACCGGAGACACGTGACGCCGAGTGGTTCGTTTGGTCACTCAGCGTTGCAAATAGGTAACCGTGCCATAACGGCGCGTCACGGCACATGCCCGACACGCCGGGAAACTCAGCAAGGTTGTGGCAGGCTGCACCCGGGCAGGTCACACTCGTCCATCGGGAGCAGCGACGCACGTGACGTCGGCAGGCACCACCCGGGAGGTAACCGTGCCCGAACTGCGTGTCGTGGCTGTCAGCAACGACGGCACACGACTGGTGCTCAAGGCTGCCGACAGCACGGAGTACACCCTTCCGATCGACGAACGCCTGCGTGCCGCCATCCGCAACGACCGCGCGCGGCTCGGCCAGATCGAGATCGAGGTCGAGAGCCATCTGCGCCCGCGCGACATCCAGGCGCGGATACGAGCCGGTGCCACCGCGGAGGAGGTCGCCCAGCTCGCCGGGATCCCGGTGGAACGCGTCCGGCGCTTCGAGGGCCCCGTGCTCGCGGAGCGCGCCTTCATGGCCGAGCGGGCCCGCAAGACCGCGGTGCGGCGGCAGGGCGAGAGCACCGGTCCGCAGCTCGGTGAGGCCGTCGCCGAACGGCTGCTGCTGCGCGGCGCCGAGAAGGACACCGTCCTGTGGGACTCCTGGCGCCGCGACGACGGCACCTGGGAGGTGCTCCTCGTCTACCGGGTGGCCGGTGAGCCGCATTCGGCGAGCTGGACGTACGACCCGCCGCGCCGGCTCGTGCAGGCCGTGGACGACGAGGCGCGCGCCCTCATCGGGGAGACCACCCAGGAGCCCGCGCAGGAGCCGAGCTACCCCTTCGTCCCGCGGATCGCACGGCTGCCGCGCGACCGCGCGCTGGACCGGCCCGAGCGGGCCGAACGCACGGCCGAGGAGCGGGCGGAGGAGGAACGCGACTCCCTGACCAGCCTCCTGGAGGCGGTCCCCAGCTTCCGCGGCGACATGGTGGTGCCCGCCCAGGCGGGCCCGCCCTCCACCACGCCCGACACGCCGGCCGCGGCCTCGGTGGCGGAGGACGCCCCCGAGGCGCCCGCCGAGGAGGAGGCACCGCCGGCCCCCGCCGCGAGCGCCGGCGCGGGCTCCGCGTACGCCGACGTCCTGATGCCGCGTTCGGTCGGCGCCCACCGCGACCGGCTGGTCGGGTCCACCGACCGCCAGGCCGAGGCGGACGGGGTGCGGCCGGGGCGGCGGGCGACGGTACCGAGCTGGGACGAGATCGTCTTCGGGAGCCGGCGCAAGAAGCAGGACTGACCGGGGCACGGCGCCCCGCAGGGGGTGCCCCGGTGCCGTCCTCCGCGCCGTCCTCACGCCCTCCTCCGGACGGGCCGGGCGCCGGCGCCGCGTCAGCCTGGTTGCGGCCCGGTCGCGACGTCGCGGCCCGCCGTGGACCACTCGCTCCAGGAACCGACGTAGAGCGCCGCGGGGACGCCGGCGACCGCCAGGGCCAGCACCTCGTGGGCGCCGGAGACGCCGGAGCCGCAGTAGACCCCGACCTCGGCCTCCGGCGTGGCGCCGGCCTCGCCGAAGCGCGCCGCCAGTTCGCCGGCGGCGCGGAAGACACCGGTGCCCGGGACGACGTTCTCCGTGGTCGGGACGTTGACCGCGCCGGGGATGTGACCGGCGACGGGGTCGATGGGCTCGGTGTCGCCGCGGTAGCGCTCCGCCGCCCGGGCGTCCAGCAGGACACCGCGGCGGGCCAGCGCCGCCGCGTCGTCGGCGGTCAGCACGGCGAGCGCGCCCGGCGTGGCGGTGAAGTCGCCCTCCTCGTCGGCGGGGACGTCCGTCTCCAGGGGCAGCCCTGCCGCCGTCCACGCCGCGAGCCCGCCGTCCAGGACGCGCACCCGCTCGTGGCCGGCCCACCGCAGCAGCCACCACGCGCGCGCCGCGCCCCAGCCGAGTCCCCCGTCGTAGACCACCACGTCGCGGTCCGGGCCGACGCCGGCGCGGCGCATGGCGGCGGTGAACACCGCGAGGTCCGGCAGGGGATGGCGGCCGGCCGCACCGGGCGTCCCGGCGAGCTCGGTGTCCAGGTCGACGTAGTGCGCGCCGGGCAGGTGACCGGCCTCGTAGGCGAGACGTCCGGGCGGGCCGCCCAGTTGCCAGCGGACGTCCAGAAGGACGGCGCCTCCCGGGGAGCCCTTCGGCAATGCGGCCAATTCGGTTACGGTAATGACAGGATGCATAAGCCCATTGTGGTCACCCGGCGCGGGAAACCCGCGGCACGGCCCCGGTCCGCGGCACACCCGGTGGTGCGAGCATCGCTGTGGCACTTCCCCTGCAAGCCCGAGCGTTGCTCCCCAGGAGAGAATTGATGACCGATGTAGGGAACCGCCACCCGCACGGCACCCCGTGCTGGGTCAGCCTGCTGGCCCACAGCGTCGAGGCCACGCAGGAGTTCTACAGCCGGCTGTTCGGCTGGGAGTTCCACCCCGGTCCGCATTCCCTGGGCCCGTACGTCCGCGCCACGCTGGGCGGCAGGAGCGTGGCCGGCATCGGCGAGCTGCCCGGGGACCGGCATCTGCCGGTCGCCTGGACGACCTACTTCGCCGCGGACGACGCCGACAAGACCGCCGAGCTGATCCGGACCTGCGGCGGCACGGTGGGTGTCGGACCGCTCGACGCGGACGACGCGGGACGACTGGCCGTCGCGTCGGACCCGATGGGCGCGGTGTTCGGGGTGTGGCAGGCCAGGCGGCACCGCGGGACCGAGGTCACCGGCGAGCCGGGCGCACCGGTGTGGAACGAGCTGGTCACCCGCGACACCTCGCTGGTCGGCACGTTCTACTCGGTGGTCTTCGGACTGGAGACCGACGCGGTCGTCTCCACCGACTTCGACTACCTGACGCTCCACCTCGCCGGCCGTCCGGTCGCCGGTGTCCACGGCGTCGGCCGGTCCCTGCCGCGCGACCGCGGGGCGCACTGGATGACGTACTTCGAGGTCGCCGACACCGACGCCGCCGCGCGCCGCGTGCTGGACCTGGGCGGCAGCGTCCTCCGCACCCCGCGCGACTCCGAGCACGGCCGGCTGGCGACCGTGGCGGACCCCGAGGGCGCCGTCTTCACCGTGATCCGCTCCCGGCCGCAGCAGGGCGCCGGGAGCAGCGGGAGCTAGTCGACCGGCAGGACGTCCGGCGAGATCGCCGCCGCACGCGCCGCGGCCGCGGTCATCCGCCGGATGTGGTGGCGGCGGCAGAGCACCTCGTAGCCGGTCTCCGTGCCGGGGCGGTTGACGTCGCCGACGACGACCTGCTCGCCCTCGACGACCATCTTCCCGCCCACCGTACGGGCGTTGTGCGTGGCGCGGGCGCCGCACCAGCACAGGGCCTCGACCTGGAGCACCTCTATCCGGTCGGCCATCTCCATCAGCCGCTGGGAGCCGGGGAAGAGCTTGGTGCGGAAGTCGGTGGTGATCCCGAAGGCGAAGACGTCCAGCCGCAGGTCGTCGACGATGCGCGCGAGCTGGTCGATCTGGCCGGGGGTGAAGAACTGGGCCTCGTCGACGATGACGTAGTCGGCGCGGGCGCCGCCGGACAGGTGCGTGACGAGGTAGCCGTAGAAGTCGAAGTCGTCGGTGGCCTCGACGGCCTTGGTCTCCAGGCCGAGCCGGGAGGACAGGACGCCCTCGCCTGCGCGGTCGTTGCGGGTGAAGATCAGGCCCTCCAGGCCGCGTGCCGAGCGGTTGTGCTCGATCTGCAGGGCGAGGGTGCTCTTCCCGCAGTCCATCGTTCCGGAGAAGAACACGAGCTCAGGCATGAGGAGGCGGCGGCCTTTCGGGGCGGGGCGGTGGGTGGTGCGAGGGGGGGCTGTGCGAGCGGTCGGCGCCGCGTCAGGTGCGGACCTCGAGCAGCGGCACCAGCTGCTCCACGGGGGTCATCGAACCGTGCAGGCCGACCATGGTGGACTCCCCCGGCTCGGAGCGGGTGGCGACGATCGCGATGTCGTCGCGGGCGACGGCGACGACGTCGCCGATGCGGCCGCGCACCCGGTCCTCCACGACGGGGCCGAACCAGCCCGCGGCGATCGCCTCTTCGCGGGAGGCCACCCACATCTGCTCGCCGAGCACCTCGCTCCAGACCGTGTGGACGTCGCCGGCGGCGCCGGGCACGGCGTACACGTGGCGGGCCCGGGCCTCGCCGCCGAGGACGGCGACGCCGGCGCGCAGCTCCCAGTCCTCGTCGAAGTCGATCCGCGACTCGGGGTCGAAGGGGATGTCGATCATGCCGTGGTCGGCGGTGACGTAGAGGGCGCTGCGCGGCGGGAGCTGCTCGGCGAGCCGCTGGGCGAGCCGGTCGGCCATCATCAGCTGGCCGCGCCAGGCGTCGGAGTCGACACCGTGCCGGTGGCCCATGGAGTCCAGCTCGCTGTAGTACGTGTAGACCAGCGCGCGGTCGGACGCGGCGAGCCGCTCGGCGGTGAGGTCCATGCGCTCCTCGCCGGTGAGCCGCCCGTGGAAGGTGCCGCCGCTGAGGGCGATCTTGGTCAGCGGGGTGTGCTCGAAGGTGGGCGAGGTGACCTGGCAGGTCTCCACGCCGGCCTCCTGGGCCAGCCGGAAGACGGTGGGGTGCGGCTGCCACTCGGCCGGGGAGGTCCACGGCTGCCAGCGCAGCTGGTTCATCAGCTCGCCGGTGTCCGGGTTCAGCACGGTGTAGCCGGCCAGGCCGTGCGCGCCGGGCGGCAGGCCGGTGCCGACGGAGGCGAGCGAGGTCGCGGTGGTGGAGGGGAAGCCCGCGGTGATCGGCCGGCCGCTGCCGGTGGCGGAGCCCGCCATCAGGGCGGTGAGGAACGGCGCCTCGTCGGGATGCCGGCGGATCAGCTCCCACCCCATGCCGTCGACGAGGAACACGCAGACCCGGTCCGCGGGCGCGAGGTCGAGCGCCGTCGGCGGGACGCCCGGGATGCCGAGCCCGGCGGCGACCGCGGGCAGCAGGTCGCTCAGCGAGCCGGTGCCGTAGCGCGGGGCGGGGGCGGCGTACGGGTCCAGCGGTTCGTAGGACGGGGCGGGATGGACCATCAGGAGGCCGCGCTCGCGGTGCTCGCGGTCGCCTCGGAGAGCGCCTGCGCGAAGGCGAGGGCTTGGCGGACGGTCTCCGGGCCGTCGCCCGCCTCGCTGACCCGCAGGCTGAGGTCGTCGGCGGTGGAGGAGCCGGTGTAGCCGTGGTCGGCCTCGCAGTTGGGGTCGCCGCAGGCGGCGGGCTCCAGGTCGATGCGGCTGACCGCGCCCCAGCCGATGGTGAGCACGACCTCGCGGGGCAGGGTGCCGGGGGTGTACGACTCGGGGTTGGCGACGACCCGGCTCAGCACGACCGACGAGATCCGCTCGAGCTTGACCGACTCGGTGGAGGTGGTGGCGTAGGGGCTCGGGGAGGTGTCGTCGGCGCTCTGCTCGTCGGTGTGGCTGACGATGAAGCGGGTGCTGGTCAGGACCAGGACGGTGACGTGCCGGCGGACCTCGTTCGCGTCGAAGGTGGTCTCCTGGTGGACCAGGTACGACGCGACCGGCTCCCCACCGACGGAGGCCTCCACGGCCTCTGCCACGAGGGCGGGGTAGTAGCCGCTGCGCTCGATCGCCGCGCGCAGCCCCTGGGTCGTCGTACCGGTCTTCGCCATGGCGACCATCCTAGTGCGGAGCATGTGTTCAGAAGGACGACAGTGCGCGGGGTCCGAGGTCCGTGCGGGCCGGGGGGCGCGCGAGGCGGACGGAGGCGCCGAGCACGGTGAGGCCCGCGGGGGCCACCACCACCGGTTCGAGGTCGACGGAGACCACCTCGGGCAGGTCGTCGACCAGCAGCGACACCCGCAGCAGCAGTTCCTCCAGGGCCCCGGTGTCCACCGGCTCCGCGCCGCGCCAGCCGAACAGCAGCGGGGCCGCCTTGATGGAGCGGACCAGCTCGGCGACGTCCCGGTCGGTGGCCGGGACCAGCCGGTGCCCCATGTCGTCCAGGAGTTCGGAAGGGGCCCCGGCGATGCCGAAGGAGAGCACGGCGCCCGCGGCCGGGTCGACGGTGGCGCGCACGACCGTGTCGACCCCGCGCGGTGCCATGGCCTGGACGACCAGGTGCAGCTCCTCGGGCTTGCCCAGCCGTGCGGTCAGCTCCCCGAAGGCGCGGCTGAGGTCGTCGGGGTCGGCGATGTCCAGGCGTACGCCGCCGAGGTCGGCGCGGTGCCGCAGGTGGGGCGCGGTGGTCTTGAGGGCGACCGGGTAGCCGAGCCGGCGGGCCGCCTCCAGGGCCGCGTCGATCCCGGGGGCGGGCAGGGTGGGCCGCACCGTGATGCCGTAGCGGCCCAGCAGGCCGGCTGCCGCGAGGTCGTCGAGGGTGACGCCCCGGCTGACGGCGGCGGGCTCCCCGGCGGCGTCGAGCAGCCGGGTGACGTCCTGGCAGGCGCCCGCCTCGTCGACGTCCTCGAACTCCGGCACCCTGCCCGGTTCCTGGGCGTCCCTGCGCCACCGGGCGTAGGCGGCGGCCCGGGCCAGGGCCTTCACGGCGCGGTCGGCGGCTCCGTAGGCGGGGATGCGGACGGCCGCGAGGCGGGTGGCCATGGCCTCCAGCGCGGTGTGGACGACCACAACGGGCTTGCCGGCGCCGGGCCCGTCCGCGGCGGCGTGCAGGGCCTCGGCCAGCGCGGGGTCGTCGCTGCTGGCGGGGACCTCGGCGAGCTCGGAGCCGACGCGCGGGATGGCGGTGACGACGACGGCGTCGTGGGCGGGGTCGGCGAGGGCCGCGGCGAGGGCGGCCCGGAAGTCCTCCGGTCCGGCGGCGGTGGTGAGGTCGAGGGGGAGGCCGGGTTCCAGGCCCGCGGTGAGGCAGGCGTCGTAGGTGATCAGCCCGAGTGACTCGGAGTTGCCAAGGATCGCGACGCGGGGTCCGGCGGGCAGCGGCCGGCACGACAGCAGCAGCCCGGTGTCGAGGAGCTCGGTGACGGTGTCGGTGCGGATGACGCCGGCCTGCTGCAGCAGGGCGGAGACGGTGCCGTCGGGGATGCGGGCGGGGGGCACGGCGTGTCCGGGCGGGGCGGCCGCCGAGTGCCGGGCGCCCTTGACCACGACGACCGGCTTGACGGCGGCGGTGCGCCGGGCGAGGCGGTAGAACTTCCGCGGGTTGCCGAGGGTTTCGAGGTAGAGCAGGGCGACATCGGTGGCCGGGTCGTCGTACCAGAACTGCAGGATGTCGTTGCCGGAGACGTCCGCCCGGTTGCCCGCCGAGACGAAGGACGACAGCCCGGCGCCGCGGCGGCGCAGCCCGGACAGCAGGGCGATGCCGATGGCCCCGGACTGGGTGAACAGCCCGAGCCGGCCGGCGTCCGGGGTCTCGGGCGACAGGGAGGCGTTGAGCCGGACGTCCTCGGCGGAGTTGAGGATGCCGAACGCGTTGGGCCCGATGACCCGCATGCCGTGGGCGAGCGCCTGCCGTACCAGGTCGCGCTGCCTGCGGCGGCCCTCGGCGCCGGACTCGGCGTATCCGGAGGAGATCACCAGCAGGCCGAGGACGCCGTGCCGGCCGCACGCGTCGACCGCCTCGGCGACCTCGTCGGCGGGGACGGCGATCACGGCGAGGTCGACGCCGTCGGGGATCTCGGCGACGGAGCGGTGCGCGGGGACGCCCTCGGGTTCGAGGGTGTGCCGGTCCTCGGGGAAGGAGCGGTTCACGGCGTGGACGCGCCCGGTGTAGCCGCCCGCGAGGATGTTCCGGAGGATGCCGCGGCCGACGCCGCCCGGGCGGCGTCCGGTGCCGATGACGGCGACCGAGGCGGGGGCGAGCAGCCGCTGGACGGAGCGGGCCTCGGCGCGCTGCTCGCGGGCACGCATGACGGCGAGGGACCGCTCGGTGGGCTCCAGGTCGAACTCGAGCCGGACGACGCCGTCGGTGAAGCTGCGCTGCTGGGTGTAGCCCGCGTCGGTGAAGACCTTGATCATCTTGCGGTTGGCGGGCAGCACCTCGGCGATGAAGCGGCGGATGCCGCGCTCCTGCGCCACCGCGGCGACGTGCTCCATCAGGGCGGAGGCCACGCCGCGGCCCTGGTGCGCGTCCTGGACCAGGAAGGCAACCTCGGCCTCGCGGTCGTCGGTGCGGTCGTAGCGGACGGTCGCGATGAACTCGCCCCCGACCAGGGCCGCCAGGCCGACGCGGTCGCGGTAGTCGTGGTGGGTGAAGCGGTGCACGTCCCGGTCGGAGAGCCGGGGGTAGGGCGCGAAGAAGCGGTAGTACTTGGACTCGTCGGAGACCTTCTCGTAGAAGCTCACCAGCCGCCCCGCGTCGTCCGGCGCGATGGGCCGGACGTGGGCGATCCCGCCGTCGCGCAGGACCACGTCCGCCTCCCAGTGGACCGGGTAGTCGCGCTCTGCGTCGGACGGCGTCGTCATGGCCCCAGCGTACGGGCCGCCGCCCGCCGCGGAACCGGTGCGACGATGTGGGGGACGGACCGGTGTCCGAGGCATGGCAGACTGGTCTAGACCTCCTTAGGAACGATCCCGAAGGGCAACACCATGGCTGAGCGCCGCGTCACCATCGGCTGGGCCGAGGGCCTGCACGCACGTCCCGCTTCGATCTTCGTCCGCGCCGCCACCGCCGTGGGTGTGCCCGTCACCATCGCCAAGGCGGACGGCGCCCCCGTCAACGCCGCTTCGATGCTCGCCGTGCTGAGCCTGGGCGTGGCCGGCGGCGAGGAGGTCGTGCTCGCCTCCGACGCCGAGGGCGCGGACGCCGCTCTGGACAGCCTCGCCAAGCTCGTCTCCGAGGGGCTGGACGAGCTCCCCGAGACCGTCTGACACACGCGCGGCAGCGCGGTACGGCAAAAGGGGCGGGTCCCGAACGAAATCCGGCCGGATTTCGTTCGGGACCCGCCCCTCCGTCATTCCGGCGGAATTCCCGGCGGCGCACCGCGCGGGGAACACGGAAATACCTCCGCACACCATTCCCCGATTTGTATACGGCACTTAGGTTAAACCCGGCCGCTCGACATGTGTACGGCGTGTTTCGGATTCCTCACCGCGCCGCGGCGCCGCGCCCCGTGCTCTGCGGACGGCGCAACCGGTGTGCCGCCGTCGCCCGCTCCACATGGTCCGCCGTCAGCCGCCGGGCCCGCTCCGCGTCACCGCGCGCCACCGCGTCGACGACCGCCCCGTGCTCCGCCCAGGACTCCACGGCGCGGTCCGGGGTGTCCACCGCGTAGACCCAGGCGATCTTGTGCCGCAGCTGGGTCAGCAGCGCCACCAGGGTCGGGCTGCCGGACGCCTGGGCCAGCGTCTCGTGGAACCAGCCGTCCAGGGCGGGCAGGTCCGACGACTGGCGCCGCAGTGAACGCTCCTGGCCCAGCCGGACGAGGCCGCGCAGCACCTTCACATGGGCCTCGGTGCGCCGCTGCGCCGCCCGGGCGGCGCCCAGCGGCTCCAGCAGGGCACGGATGTCCAGCAGGTCGGCGGCCTCCTGGTCGGTGGGCTCGGCGACGGACGCCCCGGCGTGCCGGCGGGTGCGCACGAAGCCCTCGGACTCCAGGGTGCGCAGCGCCTCGCGCACCGGGACCCGGGACACCCCGTAGCGCTTGGCCAACTGCTCCTCCGTCAACCGGCTGCCCGGCGCGAAGAACCCGCTGACGATGTCGTCACGGATCGCCGCGCACACGGCTGCGGCGGAAATCCGGCGGCCCGCAGCGCCGCTCCCGTTCACGTCCGACCCCACATCGCAGATTCCTTCCGGTGCGCGCCGACGACCGTCCTTTTGATCCGCGCGCAACGGAGGAGCCGGCGTTTCTGCCGCGACTCTATTCCAGTGCGGCGTCGATTCCGACGGGCGTCCTGAATTCATGGAGCGTTTTCGGACACACCCGCGGCCGGGAAACGCCGGCATGCCGAAGGCCCCGGCGGGGGGACCGGGGCCTTCGGGTGGGGGGAGGGGAATGGTCGGATGGTCGCTCAGACGCGGACGCCCTTGGAGCGCAGGTACGCCAGCGGGTCCACGTCGGAGCCGTAGGACGGGGCCGTACGGGCCTCGAAGTGCAGGTGCGGCCCGGTCACGTTGCCCGTGGCGCCCGACAGGCCGATCCGCTGGCCCGCGGAGACGGTCTGCCCCACGGACACGCCCAGCGAGGACAGGTGGCCGTACTGGGTGTACATGCCGTCCGCGTGGCGGATCACGATGTTGTTGCCGTACGAGCCGCCCCAACCGGCCTCGACGACGGTGCCCGCACCGGCGGCGTGCACCGGGGTGCCGACGGAGGCCACGAAGTCGACGCCGGTGTGGTAACCGGAGGACCACAGGCTGCTGGTCGCGTGGTACGGCGTGCCGATGGAACCGGCGACCGGCAGCGTCCAGCCGCCGAGCGTGCCCCGGCCGGCCGCGGCGCTCCGCGACGCGTGCGCGGCGTCGCTCCGCGCCGCCTTGGCCTTGGCCGCCTTGGCGGCGGCCTCCTCGGCGGCACGCTCACGGGCGGCGCGCCTGGCCTTGGCGACCTTGGCGTCATGGCGCTTCTGGGCGGCGACGGCGGCCCGGTGCTGGGCCGAGGCCTGGTCGGCGAGGTGCGTGGCGAGGTCGTCGGCGACGGCCGCGCAGCGGGCGAAGGCGGACCCCGCGGTGCCGGTGTCGGCGGCCGCGGCGGGCACGACGAACGCGCCGGTGGTGACGGTGGTCAGCGCGGCGGCGCCGGCCAGGGTGGAACGTATCGAGAACGACGCCATGGGCAGGCGGAGATCCTTTCCTTCCTTCTCGCCTACCGGGTTAGCTGACGGGTTCGGAGCAGGAAGGTCTCCTACGGGCGACGGCACGCCGCCCGATTCACCCCAGGGACTTCTCATGTGGGTCCCCGGCTCCCCAGGCTCACGCCCGACGGGGACTCGGCGATCGTTGCTCCGGTGCCGCGGGAGGCGGCTGCTTCCGCCGGGCAACCCGAGGACGTTAACCAGGCGTTGCTTCCCGTTCCAAAAAAATCCGGCAATATGTGCGGGATGCCACACCGGCCACCAACCGGTCGCAACCGTCCGCAATACCGCGACGCCGCAGCTCCGCGGCGGTCCGCGCGCCCGCGGAAGGCCCCTGCGCGGCGGCGGCGAGGAGGGGTGGGGACGCGGTGCGGACCGTGACCGGCGTCACGGACCACCGGCGCGGACGTCCCCGGCCGTTCGCGCACCGCGGCCCCGGGCGCCGCGAGGGCGCCCGGGGCCGCGGTAGGGGTGGTGCCGGTCAGCCGCCCGTGACAACCTCGACCGGGCCGATGCCCAGCTCGCGGATCGGGTCCGCGATGACGGAGGCGTCGCCGACGAGGACGACCACGAGCCGGTCGAGGGGGAACGCGTTGACGGCCGCCGCCGTCGCCTCGACCGTGCCGGTGACGGCCAGGCGCTCGTAGAGCCGCGCCTGGAAGTCGTCCGGCAGGGACTGCTCGACCTGGTCGGCGAAGGTGCCGGCCACCGCCGAGGCGGTCTCGTAACGCAGTGGGGCGACGCCCACCAGGTTCTGCACGGCGGCGTCGCGCTCGTCGTCGGTGAGCCCCTCCGCCGCCAGGGTGCGCAGCACCTGCCAGGTGTCGGCCAGCGCGGGCGCGGTGACGTCGGTCGCCACGGATCCGCTGATGCCCAGCAGGGAGGCCCCGGTGCCCTCGGGAGTGGAGAGCAGCACCTGCCCGAAGGCCCGCACGCCGTAGGTGTAGCCCTTCTCCTCGCGCAGGACGCGGTCCAGGCGCGAGGTCAGCGTGCCGCCGAGGCAGTACGTACCGAGCACCTGGGCGGCCCAGACGGGATCGTGGCGGTCCGCCCCGGCGCGTCCGATGAGCACCTGGGTCTGCACGGACCCGGGCCGGTCGACGATCACGACGCGTCCGGTGTCGTCCGCGGTGATCGCCGGCAGCGGGCGGCGCTCGCCGGGCTTGCCGCTCCACTCCCCCAGCGTGCCCGCCAGCAGCGCGTCCAGATCGATGCCCGCGAGGTCGCCGACCACGACGACCGTGGAGGTGGACGGGCGCACGTGCGTGTCGTAGAAGGCGCGGACGGCGTCTGCGTCGATGCGCGCGACCGTCTCCTCGGTGCCCTGGCGCGGCCGGGAGCAGCGCAGCTCGGCGGCGAAGAGCTCCTTGGACAGCGCCATGGCGGCGCGCCGGGCCGGGTTGGCCAGCTCGTGCGGGATCTCGTCGAGGCGGTTGTTCACCAGCCGCTCGACCTCGCCGTCCGGGAACGCCGGGGCGCGCAGCGCGTCGGCGAGCAGGCCGAGGGCCTTGTCGAGCCGGGAGACGGGGACCTCCAGGGACACCCGGACCCCGGCGTGGTCGGCGTGGGCGTCGAGGGTGGCCCCGCACCGCTCCAGCTCGGCGGCGAACTCCTCCGCGCTGTGCTTGTCGGTGCCCTCCGACAGCGCCCGCGCCATGATCGTGGCGACGCCGTCGAGGCCCTCGGGCTCGGCGTCGAGCGGCGCCGCGAGCAGCACCTCCACGGCGACGACCTTCTGGCCGGGCCGCCGGCTGCGCAGCACCGTCAGCCCGCTCGGCAGCGTGGAGCGCTCGGGGGCCGGGAAGTCCCAGGGCTTGGGCTGCCCCGGCCGGGGCTGCGGGTGGAACGTCATGGTGGTGTGGACGTCGGTCACTGGTCCGCGCCCTCCTCGTCCTCGTCGGAGTCCTCGCCCGCGGCGGCCGCGGAGCCGGTGGGCTCGTAGACCAGCGCGGCGCGGTTGTCGGGCCGCAGGGTGGCCGCGGCGACGGCGCGCACCTCGTCGGCGGTGATGTCCAGGATGCGCCTGACGGCCGTCAGGGCCAGCTGCGGGTCGCCGAACAGCACGGCGTAGCGGCACAGTTCGTCGGCGCGGCCGCCGACGGTGGCGAGCCGGTCCAGCCACTCGCGCTCGAGCTGGGCCTGGGCCCGCTCCATCTCCTCGGGGGTCGGGCCCTCTTCGGCGAAGCGGGCCAGTTCCTCGTCGACGGCCGCCTCGACGGCGGGCACCTCGACGCCGCTGGACGTCTTCACGTCGAGCCAGCCGAGCGACGGCGCCCCGGCCAGCCTCAGCAGCCCGAACCCGGCCGCGACGGCGCTGCGGTCCCGGCGTACCAGGCGGTTGTGCAGCCGCGAGGACTCACCGCCGCCGAGGACGGTCAGCGCCAGGTCCGCGGCGTCGGCCTCGCGGGTGCCGTCGTGCGGCAGCCGGTAGGCGGCCATCAGCGCGCGCGAGGGGACGTCCTCCTCGACGACCTCGCGGAGCTGCCCGCCCATCACCCCCGGGAGTGAACCGTCCCGGGGCGCCGGCTTGCCGTCGTGGGACGGGATGGTGCCGAAGTACTTCTCGATCCAGGCCAGCGTCTGCTCCGGGTCGATGTCGCCGACGACCGAGAGGACGGCGTTGTTCGGCGCGTAGTACGTCCGGAAGAAGGCGCGCGCGTCCTCCAGGGAGGCGGCGTCCAGGTCCGCCATCGAACCGATGGGGGTGTGGTGGTACGGGTGGCCGTCCGGGTACGCCATCGCCGTCAGCCGCTCGAAGGCGGTTCCGTACGGGACGTTGTCGTAGCGCTGACGGCGCTCGTTCTTGACCACGTCGCGCTGGTTGTCCAGGCTCTCCAGGTCCAGCGCGGACAGCAGGCTGCCCATGCGGTCGGCCTCCAGCCAGAGCGCGAGCTCCAACTGGTGGGCCGGCATGGTCTCGAAGTAGTTGGTGCGCTCGAAGCTGGTGGTGCCGTTGAGGGAGCCGCCGGCGGACTGGACCAGTTCGAAGTGGCCGTTGCCCTTGACGTTCGCCGAACCCTGGAACATCAAGTGCTCGAAGAGGTGGGCGAGTCCGGTACGGCCCTTCACCTCGTGGCGGGAACCGACGTCGTACCAGAGGCAGACCGCGGCGACCGGGGTGAGGTGGTCCTCGGAGAGCACGACGCGCAGGCCGTTGGCCAGGCGGTGCTCGGTCGCGGTGAGGCCGCCGGATTCTGCCTCCGGCGTGGCCGTGTGACCCATGGGCAAGCTGTCCTTCCGGTCGCGTACTCGTTGTTTTGTGCTGAGACCTGCCACTCTAGGCAGCGGACAAACGGCCCGCGAAGTTCCCGTCACCGCCAGGTATGAGGCGGGGGGTGGTCCGGGCTGTCGGTGGGGCGGTCCACAATGGTCCGCGACAGTCCCGTGTCCTTATCCGATGAGGTCCAGCCGAAGGAGCAGCGCCCTGATGGCCCGCCGCACCACGAAGACCCCGCCGCCGGACGATTTCGAGGAGCGCATCCTCGACATCGACGTCGTCGACGAGATGCAGGGGTCCTTCCTCGAGTACGCCTACTCGGTCATCTACTCGCGCGCCCTCCCGGACGCCCGCGACGGGCTCAAGCCGGTACACCGGCGGATCGTCTACCAGATGAACGAGATGGGGCTGCGCCCTGAGCGCGGCTTCGTGAAGTGCGCCCGCGTCGTCGGCGAGGTGATGGGCAAGCTCCACCCGCACGGCGACTCCTCGATCTACGACGCGCTGGTGCGCATGGCCCAGCCGTTCTCGATGCGCGTGCCGCTGGTCGACGGCCACGGCAACTTCGGCTCGCTCGGCAACGACGACCCGCCGGCCGCGATGCGGTACACGGAGTGCCGCACGACCCCCACCGCGATGCTGATGGTCGAGTCGATCGACGAGGACACCGTCGACTTCACGCCGAACTACGACGGCCAGGAGCAGGAGCCGGTGGCCCTGCCCGCGGCCTACCCGAACCTGCTGGTCAACGGCGCTTCGGGCATCGCGGTCGGCATGGCGACCAACATGCCGCCGCACAACCTGGGCGAGGTGATCGCGGCCGCCCGCCACCTGATCCGCCACCCGAACGCGGACCTCGAGACGCTGATGCGCCACGTCCCCGGCCCGGACCTGCCGACCGGCGGCCGGATCGTGGGCCTGGACGGCATCCGGGACGCGTACGAGACCGGCCGCGGCACGTTCAAGATCCGCGCCACGGTGTCCGTGGAGGACGTGACGGCCCGCCGCAAGGGCCTGGTGGTGACCGAGCTGCCGTTCGCGGTCGGCCCGGAGAAGGTCATCTCCAAGATCAAGGACCTGGTCGGCTCCAAGAAGCTGCAGGGCGTCGCGGACGTCAAGGACCTCACCGACCGCGAGCACGGACTGCGGTTGGTCATCGAGATCAAGAACGGCTTCCACCCCGAGGCCGTCCTGGAGCAGCTCTACAAGCTGACCCCCATGGAGGAGTCCTTCGGCATCAACAACGTGGCGCTGGTCGACGGCCAGCCGCTCACGCTGGGCCTGAAGGAGCTGCTGGAGGTCTACCTCGACCACCGCTTCGAGGTCGTCCGGCGGCGCAGCGAGTTCCGCCGCGGCAAGCGCCGCGACCGCCTCCACCTGGTGGAGGGCCTGCTCGTCGCCCTGGTCGACATCGACGAGGTCATCTCGATCATCCGCTCCAGCGACAACGCCGCCCAGGCCAAGGAGCGCCTGATCGAGCGCTTCGCGCTGTCGGACATCCAGACCCAGTACATCCTCGACACCCCGCTGCGCCGGCTGACCCGCTTCGACCGGATGGAACTGGAGTCCGAGCGGGACAGGCTCACCGCGGAGATCGAGGAGCTGACCGCGATCCTGGAGTCCGACGCCGAGCTGCGCAAGCTGGTCGGCGCGGAGCTGGCGGCGGTCGCCAAGAAGTACGCCACCGAACGCCGCACCCTGCTGATGGAGCCGGGCGCCGCCCCCGTCGCGGCCGTGCCGCTGGAGGTCGCCGACGACCCGTGCCGCGTGCTGCTCTCCTCCACCGGGCTGCTGGCCCGTACGGCGAACGGGGAGGCCCTGGCGCCGCTCGACGGCAAGCGGGTCAAGCACGACGTGATCGTCTCGGCGATCCCGACGACGGCACGGGCCGACATCGGCGTGGTCACCTCCACAGGGCGCCTGCTGCGGATCGCCGTGATCGACCTGCCGATCCTGCCGGAGCCCTCCGGCGCGCCGAACCTGGCGGGCGGGGCGCCGCTCGCGGAGTTCCTGTCGCTGGAGGCGGACGAGCAGGTGGTCTGCCTGACCACGCTCGACGAGTCCTCCCCCGGCCTCGCGCTCGGTACCGAGCAGGGCGTGGTCAAGCGCGTCGTGCCGGACTACCCGGCCAACAAGGACGACCTGGAGGTCATCGCGCTCCGGGAGGGCGACCGCATCGTCGGCGGCGTCGAGCTGCGCACCGGCGAGGAGGACCTGGTCTTCATCACCGACGACGCCCAGCTGCTGCGCTACCCCGCGGGCCAGGTGCGGCCGCAGGGCCGCCCGGCCGGAGGCATGGCCGGCATCAAGCTGACGGACGGCGCCAAGGTGATCTCCTTCACCGCGGTCGACCCCTCGGCCGACGCCGTGGTGTTCACCCTCGCCGGGACCCGCGAGGCACTCGCCGGGGCCGAGGAGGGCACGGCCAAGCTCACGCCGTTCGACCAGTACCCGCGCAAGGGACGGGCGACCGGCGGTGTGCGCTGCCAGCGCTTCCTGAAGGGCGAGGACATGCTGCTGCTCGCCTGGGCCGGTGGCACCCCCGCCCGGGCCGCCACCTCAACGGGCGCGCCGGCCGACCTCCCGCCGAAGGACCCGCGCCGGGACGGCTCCGGCGTGGCCCTCACCAAGCGCGTCTCGGTGGTCGCCGGACCGGTCTGACCGGCCGGCCCGAAGCGGTGAGGGGCGCGGCACCCGGTGCGGGTGCCGCGCCCCTCGGCGTACGCGGTGTCAGGACGCGTACGCCGCTGTCCCGCCGGATCAGGCCGGTTCGTCCAGGCGCAGCCACACGCAGGTGTCCCGGGGCAGCCGGCCGTCGTCGGCGAGCGGTCCGCTGGCCAGCAGGACCTGCCGGTGCGCGGGGAGCCCGACGGCGTCCGCGGACAGGTTGAGCACACAGGCGAAGCCGCCCTCGCGGCGGAAGGCGAGCACGTCGCCGGGACCGTCGAGCCATGCCATCGGGCCCTCGCCGAGGCCGGGTTCGGCGCGGCGCAGCCGCAGCGCCGTCCGGTACAGGCTCAGCATCGAGCCGGCGTCCGTCTCCTGCGCCTCCGCGGTGTAGCGCGCCCAGTCCGCCGGCTGCGGCAGCCAGGGCCGGTCGCCCCCGAAGCCGTACGGCGGCGCGTCGCCCGACCAGGGCAGCGGCACCCGGCAGCCGTCACGGCCCGGGTCGGTGCCGCCGGAGCGGAAGTACATCGGGTCCTGCAGCAGTTCCGCCGGGATGTCCTCGACCTCGGGCAGTCCCAGTTCCTCGCCCTGGTAGAGGTAGACCGACCCGGGCAGGGCCAGGGTGAGCAGGGCGGCGGCGCGGGCACGACGGGTGCCCAGCTCCAGGTCCGTGGGGATGCCGTGGGCCTTGGTGGCGAAGGCGAAGCCGGTGTCGCGTCGTCCGTACCGGGTGACGGTACGCGTGACGTCGTGGTTGGCCAGCACCCAGGTCGCCGGCGCCCCGACCGGGGCGTGCGCGGCGAGCGTCCCGTCGATGGAGGCACGCAGCCGCTCCGGTTCCCAGGGGCAGGCCAGGAAGTCGAAGTTGAAGGCGGTGTGCAGCTCGTCGGGCCGCAGGTAGCGGGCGAAGCGCTCGGTGTCCGGCAGCCACACCTCGCCGATCAGCACCCCGTCGTAGGAGTCGGCGACGGCGCGCCACGAGCGGTAGATGTCGTGCAGCTCGTCGCGGTCGATGTAGGGGTGCGGGTCGGTGCCCTCCACGAAGTCGGGCAGGTCCGGGTCCTTGGCGACCATGGCGGCCGAGTCGATGCGCACGCCGGCCACGCCGCGGTCGAACCAGAAGCGCAGGACGTCCTCGTGCTCCCGCTGCACCGCGGGGTGGGCCCAGTTGAGGTCCGGCTGCTCCGGGGCGAACAGGTGCAGGTACCAGTCGCCGTCCGGGAGCCGGGTCCAGGCGGAGCCGCCGAACTGCGAACGCCAGCCGTTGGGCGGCAGTTCACCGTCCTCGCCGCGGCCGGTGCGGAAGTGGAACAGCTTGCGCTCGGCGCTGCCCGGCCCGGCCTCGAGGGCCGCCCGGAACCAGACGTGCCGGTCGGAGACGTGGTTGGGGACGATGTCGACGATGGTGCGGATGCCGAGGGCGCGCGCCTCGGAGATCAGCTTCTCGGCGTCGGCCAGGGTGCCGAACGCCGGGTCGATGGCGCGGTAGTCGGCGACGTCGTAGCCGCCGTCGGCCATCGGCGAGGGGTACCAGGGGCTGAACCAGAGCGCGTCCACGCCCAGCGCGGCCAGGTACGGCAGTCTGGACCGCACCCCGGCGAGGTCGCCGGTGCCGTCCGCGTCTCCGTCGGCGAAGCTGCGTGCGTACACCTGGTAGATGGCGGCGCCGCGCCACCACGCGTCGGTGGCCTCGGCCGGGTGGGTGTCTGCCACGTGACTGGTCCTTTCGGGCAGCTGGGACCGCGCCGCCCGCCCCGTGGCGGGCGGCGTGGTACTGGACGGGTGCGGCCGGAGGCCGCCGGGGCCGGGTCTCAGCCCTTGAGGCCGCCGGCGGTGAGGCCGCTCATGATGTTGCGCTGGAAGATCAGGAAGATCAGCAGGGTGGGCACCGAGGCCATCGCGATGGCCGCGAGCAGCCAGTTCTCCGGCACCCCGCTGGCGAGCGAGTAGATGCCGACGTTGAGCGTCTGCTTCGTCGGGTCGGGCAGGGTGAGCATCGGCCAGAGGAAGTCCTTCCAGACCCCGACGACCGCGAAGATGGAGACCACTCCGAGGATCGGGCGGGAGATCGGCAGGACGATCGACCACAGGGTGCGCAGCGGGGAGGCTCCGTCGATGGCGGAGGCGTCCAGCAGTTCCTGCGGGACCGAGTCGAAGAACCGCTTCAGCAGGAAGATGTTGAAGGCGTTGGTGACCGACGGCAGCCAGATCACCCAGGGCGAGTTGAGCAGGTTGCGCTCGAAGATCGGCACGTCGTACACCGTCAGGTACTGCGGTACGACCAGGACGGTGGCCGGGATCATCAGCGTGGCGAGCATCATCCCCAGGATCACGTTGCCGAGCACCGGGCGGAGCTTGGACAGCGAGTAGGCGGCCGCCACGTCGAACAGGAGCTGGAAGGCGAGCGCCCCGAAGGCGTACCAGAGGGTGTTGAGCAGCAGGTGGGAAAGGTCCATCACGTCCCACGCGCTCTTGTAGTTCTCGGGGTGGATCGCGTGCGGGAAGGCGGTGGGCGGGATCTGCGCGAACTCCTCGGTGGACTTCAGGCCGTTGGAGGCCATCCAGTACAGCGGGCCGAGGAAGACGAGCGTGAAGGCGACCAGGACCAGGACGAGGACGGTCCGGTAGACGATCTTGCCGCGGCGGCTCGCCAGCTGCGTCGGCGATATCAGCGTTCGGGTGCTGCTGCTCATCGGTGTGTCCCGTCCTACTCGTCCGCGGCGCGGCTGAGCCGCACGTAGCCGGCGGAGAAGATCGCCAGCAGTACGAGCAGCACCAGGCCGAGCGCCGCGGCACCGCCGTAGTTGTTGAAGCTGAAGGCGTACTGGTAGATCAGGTAGACGACGGTGGTCGTGGACCCCTCCGGGCCCGAGCCGCCGGTCAGCAGGAAGGGCTCGGTGAAGACCTGCATCGTGGCGATGATCTGCATCAGCAGCATCAGCGACAGGATGAGCCGGGTCTGCGGGATCGTCACGTGCCAGATCTTGCGCAGCAGTCCGGCGCCGTCGAGTTCGGCGGCCTCGTACAGCTCGCCGGGGATGCCCTGGAGGGCGGCCAGGTAGATCAGGGTGGCGCCGCCCATGTTCATCCAGGTGGAGGCGATGACCACCGAGAGCATGGCGGTGTCGGTGGACTGCAGCCACTGCTGGGCGGGCAGGTGCAGCGTCTCCAGGATGCGGTTGAACAGGCCGTACTCGGGGTTGTAGAAGTTCTTGAAGAGCAGCACCGAGGCCACCGGCGGCAGCATGACCGGCAGGTACACCAGCAGCCGCAGATAACCCCGTGTGTGCCGCAACTCGTTGAGCAGCAGTGCCACGAAGAAGGGCACCGCGAAGCCGAGCAGCAGGGCCAGGCCGGTGAAGAGCAGGGTGTTGCGCCAGGCCTGCCAGAACGCGGGGTCGTGGAAGACGTAGTTCAGGTTGGACCAGCCGACCCAGGTGGTCTGCCCGCCCTCGGTCTTCTGGAAGGCCAGCAGGAACTCCCGCACCATCGGGTACCACGAGAAGAACGCGAAGCACAGCACGGCGCCGATCAGGAACGCGTGCGCGGTGAGGTTGCGGCGCAGGGCGCGGCCGGCCCGCCCCGGACGTCGGCCGTCCGGGGCGGGGCGGCGCACCGTACGGCGCGACCGGCTCTTCGCGGGAGTGCTGGCGGGCAGGGTGGGGGCGCTGGGGGCCGACATCGTCGCTCCTGGGTGCCGGGGGCCGAGGGGTCCTGGGCTACTGGTTGGCGAGGACCTGGTTGACCTGGGTCTCCGCGGTGGACAGCAGCTTGGCGGCGTCCGCGTTCTTGTTCGTCAGGACGCCGGACATCACGTTGTCCAGGACCTTGTAGATCTCCTGCGCCTTCGGCGGCTCGGCCTTGCCGGGGACCGGGTTGTCCATGAAGGCGCGGAAGTTCTCGACCGGCATGGTGGCGCTGGCGGCCTTCAGCTGGTCGTCCTTCGTCTTGCTGGCGCCGGTGAAGAAGGCCGGCTGCGGCAGGCCGACGGGGAGGCCGTCCGTCTTGCTGCGGGCGTAGTCGAACTGGCCCTTGCCGGGGGTGAGGGTCTTGAAGTTCAACCAGGCGATGGCGGCCTTGATCTTGTCGGGCGAGCTGCCCTTCTTGATCATGTAGTCGTTGCCGCCGAAGAGGGTGGCCTTGCCGCCGGGGATCGGGCCCATGCCGAAGTTGGCGTAGTCGGCGCCGAGCTGCTGGACCATGTACGTGATGTCGTCGGGCGCGGCCAGGAACATGCCGAGCTTGTCGGTGGCCATCTGCTTCTGCAGGTCGCCCCACTTCAGCAGCTGGGTCTGGCCCATGCTGTTGTCGGTCCAGCGCATGTCGTGCAGGTTCTGCACGATCTCCTTGCCGAGGTCGGTGTTGAAGGCCGCCTTGGTGCCGTCGGCGGACACGACGTCGCCGCCCAGGCCGTACATCGTCGCGGTGTAGTGCCAGCCGCCGGTGTTCTGCGCGCTGTACTCGCCGTAGCCCGACACGCCCTTGCCGACGCCCGCGATGGCCTTCGCCGCGGTGCGCACCTCGTCCCAGGTGGCCGGGGGCTTGTTGGGGTCGAGGCCGGCCTGGTCGAAGAGCTTGCGGTTGATCAGCAGGCCCATGCGGTAGTTGCTGGTGGGCAGGCCGTAGAGCTTGCCGTCCTTCTTCAGCACGTCGAGCACGTTGGAGTCGATGTCCGCGAGCGCCGGGACGGTCTTGTCGGTGACGTACGCGCTGATGTCGGCGGCGCCGTCGTTGTCGAGCACCTGCTGCAGGTCGGTGAAGTACGTGTAGAACACGTCCGGCTGGGACTTGGCCTTCAGCGCGGCCGTGAAGCGCGCCGGCTCCTCGCACTGACCGGGCGTCGACTTACCGTCGATCGTCACGTTCGGGTACTGCTTGTTGAAGGTGGCGACGTCCTCCTTCCACTCCTTGAGCTCCGCCTTCTTCGCGGCCGGCGGCATGCAGTCGATGGTCAGCGTGACCTTGGCCTTGGGGTCCAGCGGGGCGGTGGGGTCGGACGAACCGCCGCCCGCGTTGTTGTCGTTGTCCGCGCTGCTGCTGGTACCGCAGGCGGTCAGGGCGGCCAGGGCCAGCGCGGAGACGAGCGTGGCCGCGGTGGCACGGCGGGCGGGGCGGAACCAGGAGCTTCTCATCGGTGGTCCCCTTCGGGCATGAGCGTGGAAGACCCCCGACCACACGCAGCGGGGGCGTCGCACACTCAAGCACCACAAACAGATGACCGCAATATCTCGCGCAGATTTCGCAAAACATTGACCGCCTTGCGCAGCTCGGCAACGAAGCCGCGAACGCCGGGGACGGAGCGCGAAGCCCGAGGCCGCAAACGCGGACCGGGCGGTTCCGACGTCGTCGGAACCGCCCGGTCCGGTGGGCGTGCGGCCGTCAGCCGCGCACGGGCCCCGTCGTCCCGCGGACGACCAGCTCCGGCTCGTACAGCAGCTCGTCGGAGGCCACCTGCTTGCCCGCGATCTTCAGCGCGAGCAGCTCGACGGCGGTGCGGCCCATCGCCTCGATGGGCTGGCGCACCGTGGTCAGCGGCGGGTCGGTGCAGGTCATGAACGCGGAGTCGTCGTAGCCGACCACGGACACGTCACCGGGCACGGACAACCCCAGCCGGCGCGCCGCCCGCACGGCGCCCAGAGCCATCGGGTCGTTGGCGCAGATGATCCCGGTGACCCCGCGCTCCCAGAGCTTGGCGGCCGCGGCCTGGCCGCCCTCCAGCGTGAACATCGCCCGCCCGACGTGCTCGTCGGGCAGCGACCCGCCGCCCGCCGCCGCCGCGGCCCGCGCCGCGGTCAGCTTGCGCCGCGACGGCATGTGGTCGGTGGGTCCGAGCAGCAGGCCGATCCGCTCGTGGCCGAGCGAGGACAGGTGCCGCCAGGCCTGCTCCACGGCGACCGCGTCGTCGCACGACACCCTGGGGAAGCCCAGGTCCTCGATGGCGGCGTTGATCAGCACCACCGGCAGGTTCCGCTCCGCCAGCAGGCGGTAGTGGTCGTGCGGCGCGTCCGCCTGCGCGTACAGGCCACCGGCGAAGACCACGCCGGAGACGTGCTGCTGGAGCAGGAGCGAGACGTAGTCCGCCTCCGACACCCCGCCCGCGGTCTGGGTGCACAGCACCGGGGTCAGGCCCTGCTGGGCGAGGGCCGCGCCCACGATGTCGGCGAAGGCCGGGAAGATCGGGTTCTGCAGCTCCGGCAGCACCAGCCCGACCAGCCGGGCACGGTTCCCCCGCAGCTGCGTCGGCCGCTCGTACCCCAGCACGTCGAGCGCCGTGAGCACCGCCTGCCGGGTGCCCTCCGACACCCCCGGCTTCCCGTTCAGCACACGGCTGACGGTGGCCTCACTGACCCCGACCTTCTTCGCTACTTCGGCAAGCCGTCGCGTCATGCGCGCAAGCATACGACATGACATGCAAGTGGTTTGCGTTCTTGCGCAAGTCCATCGGGACCCGGGGGACACCGCCACGCCGCCGGGACACCCGGGACACAAGCGCCGCCTCGTCCCCAACCTGCCCCAATACAGCGACCGCCGGTCCTGAATGGCAGGATTCACGACCCTTCCCGGTGCCGACAGGAGGGGCTGGAGAGCCGGGGGGTGATGCGGAAGGTTAGGCTTACCTTCATGAGCACCTGCACCTCCGCGTCCAGCTCGCTGTCGGAGCCCGTCGCCGCGACGGCCGCCATCGCGCAGACCTGGCTGCTGCTCGAGCAGCCCGGGCCCTGGGGCCCCAAGGCGCTGACCGGGAGCCATCTGGATCCGCGGGTGGGCAGGGCGCTGGAGCGGGCCGCGGCCGGGACCGGGGTGCGGGTCGGGCTGATCCGGCGGCCCGGGCGGCACGCGGACCGGCACGACCTGCGGCGGCGCACGGCGTACGTGGCGCACACCGTGCCGGGCGGCACATGGGTGCGGGAGGCCGTCGTGGAGGACCCGGGCACGCTGCTGGGCCTGGACTTCGGGGCACTGGGCCGCGGCGACCACCGCGGCTTCGGGATGCCGTACGAGGGCGACCCGCTCGCCCTCGTCTGCACCAACGGCAAGCGGGACCGCTGCTGCGCCCTCAAGGGCCGGCCCCTCGCCGCGGAGCTGGCCGCCTCGGGGCTCGGCGAGGTGTGGGAGGTGACCCACCTGGGCGGGCACCGGTTCTCGCCGACGATGCTGGTGCTGCCGTACGGCTACGCCTACGGCCGGGTCGACGCCGAGCTGGCCCGGCAGGTGCTGACGGCCGCCCGCGAGGGCGACATGGTGCTGGAGGGCTGCCGCGGGCGTTCCGCCTGGGAGCGGCCGGGCCAGGCCGCCGAACTGGCCGTGCGGCGCCTGACCGGCGAACTGCGCGCCGAGGCGCTGACCGCGGAGGGTGAGCACGGCACCCGCGTGCGGCACCTCGACGGCCGGGCCTGGGACGTCGAGGTGACGCCGGTCGCGGCGGAGCCGCCCCGGCCCGAGAGCTGCGGGGCGGCCCTGGGGGCGCCGCTGCGGATGGAGATCAGCGGCATTCAGCCGGCGCTCTTGACGAACTCCGTCGTGTAGGTCTTGCTCAGGTCCACCTTGGTGTTCTGCAGGTTGGGGTTGAATGCCTTGAGGACCCGCTCCACCGTCTCCGGTCCGCCCTCGGGCATCACGCCGTCCTTGGTGAACATCGGCAGCGTGCTATCGATCGCCTTGACGTAGAGGTCCTGCCCGCCGCCCTGCGCGTAGTCGGCGGGCATCTTCGCGGCGATCTCCGCGGCGCTGTGCGTGGACATCCAGCGCAGCGTCTTCACGAAGGCGTTGGCGAGCTTCTGCACCGTCTCCTTGTGCCCGTCGACCCACTCCGTCTGCATGTACAGGCTGGAGGAGGGGTAGAGCCCGCCGAGCGCCTGCCGGGAGCCCTCCGGCGTGCGCATGTCGATGAGCACCTTGCCGAGCCCCTTGTCCAGGATCGTGGCCACGGTCGGGTCCGTGGTCATGCCGCCCTGGATCGAGCCCTGTTCCATCGCGGAGATGAAGGTCTGGCCGGCACCGACCGCGACCGGGGTGAACTCGCTGGTCTTCACCCCGCTGCTGACGGCGAGGTACTTGGTGAGGAAGTCCGTGGACGAGCCGATGCCGGTGACGCCCAGCTTCCTGCCCTTGAAGTCCGCGGCGCCCTTCAGCTCGCCGGCCGCCGCGTTGGAGACGATCTCCACCTCGCCGGGCGCCTGCGAGAACTGCACCACGGACTCCACCTGCTTGCCCTTCACCTGGAGGTCGAGCGTGTGGTCGTAGAAGCCGACGGTGCCCTGCACGTCGCCGGAGACGAGCGCGGTCTCGGCCTGCACGCCGGCCGGTTCGGTGAGCAGTTCGACGTCCAGGCCCTCGGCCTCGAAGTAGCCGAGCCGCTCGGTGAGCATCGCGGGCAGGTAGATGACCTTGTCCAGGCCGCCCACCATGATCTTGACCTTGTCGCCACCGCCCCCGGAGCCGGAGGCGGTGGAGTCGCCGCCGCAGGCGGTGAGCGCGGTCAGGGCGAGGGCGGAGGCGGCGAGGGCGGCCGCGGCCTTGAGAGGCGTGCGCATCTGGTTCACGTCCTTGTGGAGGGGGTGGGCGGGAGGCGGTGGCGGGGTCAGCGGGCGGAGTCGGCCTCGGCCGGCTTCCAGCGGAAGAGCCGCTTCTCCAGGAAGGTCAGCAGGCCCTCGGCGAGCAGCGCGACGACCGCGAGGATGGCCATCGCGGCGTACACGCCGGCGGAGTTGAAGGTGCCCTGCGAGGCGGCGACCAGCAGGCCGAGGCCCTTGGTGGCGCCGATGTACTCGCCGACGATCGCGCCGATGAGGGCGAAGCCGAAGCTCACGTGGAGGCTGGTGAAGATCCACGAGGTGGCCGAGGGGACGACGACCTGGAGGGTGACCTGGCGGTCGCGGGCGCCCAGGATGCGGGAGTTGGCGACCAGGTTGCGGTCGACCTCGCGGGCGCCCTGGAAGGCGTTGAAGAAGACCGGGAAGAAGACCAGGACGACCGCCGAGGCCACCTTGGAGGCGGGGCCGAGTCCGAACCAGATCAGGAAGATCGGGGCCAGCACGATGCGCGGCAGCGCGTTGAGCACCTTGATGTACGGCCCGAGCACGTCGGCGAGGAAGCGGACCCGCCCGAGGGCGATGCCGAGCACCACGCCCGCGACGACGCCGATGGTCCAGCCGAGCAGGGCCTCGTACAGCGTGTACCAGATCTGCTCCCACAACGAGCCCTGCGCGGTGCCGTCCACGGCCCAGGTGCGGATCTGCTCCCAGATCCGGGAGGGCATCGAGAAGTGGAAGGGGTCGACGGCCCCGGCCCTGGCCAGCCACTCCCACAGCCCGAGGACGGCGACCAGGAGCAGCACGCGGCTGCCCTGGACGAGGTAGCCGCGGTTGCGGGCGGCACGGGCGCGCGAGCGGGCACGGTCGCCGCCCGCGGGGTCCTTGACGGACGCGGCCGAGGGGGCCGCCACGGTCTCAGGCGACATCGGCCGCACCCCTCTCGCGGGTGATGCGGACCTCTTCGCCGAGCGAGGCCCAGATCTCCCGGTAGATCTCGATGAACCGCGGCTCCAGCCGCACGGACTCGACCCGGCGCGGGCGCGGCAGGTCGATCTCGAAGACCTCCTTGACCGTGGCCGGCCCGGCGGTCATGACGACGACCTTGTCGGCGAGCGCGATGGACTCCTCCAGGTCGTGGGTGACGAAGACGACCGAGGCGCCCGTGCCGGACCACAGCTCCAGCAGCTCGTCCGACATCAGCGCGCGGGTCTGCACGTCGAGCGCGGAGAAGGGCTCGTCCATGAGCAGGATCTCGGGGTCGTTGACGAAGGTCGCGGCGAGCGCGACGCGCTTGCGCTGGCCGCCCGACAGCTGGTGCGGGTAGCGGTCCTCGAAGGCGGACAGGCCGACGCGGGCGAGCCACTCGCGGGCCCGCTCCCTGGCCTCGGCCTTGGGCACGCCGCGGAAGCGCGGGCCGGCCATGACGTTGGACAGCACGGTCCGCCAGGGGAAGACGGCGTCCTGCTGGAAGACGAAGCCGACCTTGCCGCCGATGCCGCGCACCGGCTCACCGGCGACCAGCACCACGCCCTCGGTGGGCTCCTCCAGGCCGCTGACCAGGGTCAGCGTCGTGGACTTGCCGCAGCCCGTAGGGCCCACGACGGCCACGAACTCCCCACGCCCGATGGTCAGGTCGAGGTCGCGGACGGCGGTGTGGAGGGCCCCGGACGGGGTCCGGAACGCCTTGCTCGCACCCCGCAGTTCGATGGCGGGGCTGGTGTGTGTGCTCATGCGCCGGGACGGTAGGTGCGGTCCGGGTCACGGCGGCACCCTTGCGGTCACAACTCCGCCTTGTGCCCACAACCCGCTGTTCTGCTCGTTTTGCTCGCGCTCCGGCAACGAAAGGGCCACAGGGGCTGGGCAGCGGGTGCCGGCCGCGTCTACGTTGCGTTCACAGCCGGGCGAACGGACGAGCGGGTTCCGCAAGGGCGCGGAACACCGGGGAGGACAGGGGTGACGTACATGCGCATCCGCTGGCCCCGCCGTGTCTTCGCGCAGGTGCTGCTCGTCCAGGTGGTCCTCACCACCGGCGTGATCACCCTGGCCACCGGGCTGTTCCTGGCGCCGCTCAGCTCGCAGCTGGACCAGCAGGCGATGCGGCAGGCGCTGTCGATCGCGCAGACCACCGCCGCGACCCCGGGGCTCGCCCGCGACCTGCTCGGCACCCGGCCCGGCGTCACCGGGCCCGTGCAGGAGGAGGCCGAGCGGATCCGCCGTGCCACCGGCGCCCTGTACATCGTCGTCATGGACACCCGGGGCGTGCGCTGGTCGCACACGGACGTCACCCAGATCGGCCGGCACGTCTCCACCGACCCCAGCGTGGCCCTTGCGGGGCGGGAGATCATGCAGATCGACCGGGGCACCCTCGGCCGCTCCGCGCGCGCCAAGGTGCCGCTGCGCGACGACGGCGGGCGCATTGTGGGCGCGGTGTCGGTCGGCATCGCGTACGACAGCGTGCGCGAACGGCTCCTGGCGACGGTCCCGGTGCTGCTGCTGTACGCGGGCGCCGCGCTCGGCGTCGGGGTGCTGGCGGCGCTGCTGGTGTCGCGGCGGCTGCAGCGCCGGACGCACGGGCTGGCCTTCGCCGACATCTCCGCGCTGCTCGACGAGCGCGAGGCGATGCTGCACGGCATCCGGGAGGGCGTCATCGCCCTGGACGCCCACGGCAGGGTGCGGCTGCTCAACGACGAGGCGCAGCGGCTACTGGGCCTCGGCCCGGACGCCGAGGGGAGGGCGCTGGACGCGGTGCTGCCACCCGGACGGACGACCGACGTGCTGGCCGGCCGGGTCGCGGGCACCGACCTGCTCACCGTCAGCGGGGCGCGGGTGCTCGTCGCCAACCGGATGCCGACCGGGGACGGCGGCGCGGTGGCCACCCTGCGCGACCGCACCGAACTGGAACGGCTGGGCCGCGAACTGGACAGCACGCACGGCCTGCTGGACGCGCTGCGCGCCCAGGACCACGAGCACGCCAATCGGCTGCACACCCTGCTCGGGCTGCTCGAACTCGGCTTGTACGACGCGGCGGTGGACTTCGTCGGCGAGGTCGCCGACGCCCAGCGGGTCTCCGCGGAACAGGTCGCCGAACGGGTCAGGGACCCGCTGGTGTCCGCCCTGCTCGTCGGCAAGTCGGCGATCGCCGCGGAGCGGGGCGCGGCCCTGTCGGTCTCCCCCGGCACCCTGCTGCCCGACCGGGTCGTGGACCCCCGCGACCTGGTCACCGTGCTCGGCAACCTCCTCGACAACGCCCTGGACGCGGCCCGTTCGCTCGTCGAGGTGGAACTGCGCGCGGAGGGGACGACGGTCGTGCTGCGGGTGTCCGACGACGGTCCCGGGGTGCCGCCCGAGGCGCGCGAGCGGATCTTCGCCGAGGGCTGGACGACGAAGCGGTCCCCGGCGCACCGCGGCCGCGGGCTCGGCCTCGCGCTCGTACGGCGGCTCGCCGAACGCTACGGCGGCATGGCCCGGGTCACCGCCCGCGCGGGCGGCGGCGCGGTCTTCACCGTCGTCCTGCCGGAGGCGCTGGCGGGGACGGAACTCACCACGGCGGCGTCCCCCGCACCCACTGCACCCGGGGCATCCGCCGAGTCCGCCGCGTCCCTGGGGGGAGCCCGGTGATCGACGTCATGGTCGTGGACGACGACTTCCGCGTCGCCGAGATCAACGCGGCGTACGTCGCCAAGGTCCCCGGTTTCCGGGTGACCGCCCGCGCCCACACCGCGGCCCACGCGCTGGCGACGCTGGAGCGCACGCACGTCGACCTCGTCCTGCTGGACCACTACCTCCCGGACGAGACCGGCCTCACCCTGGTGCGGCGCATGCGGCAGTTCGGCCACAGCGCGGACGTCATCATGGTGACGGCCGCCCGTGACGTGGCGACCGTGCAGGCGGCGATGCGCTCCGGCGCGCTGCAGTACCTGGTCAAGCCGTTCAGCTTCGCCGGGCTGCGGGGCAAGCTGGACGCCTACGCGGCGCTGCGCCGCACGCTCGACGGCGTCGGGGGCCGCGGCGAGGCAGGCCAGGAACAGGTGGACCGCATCTTCGGCGCGCTGCGCACCACCGGTGCGGCCCCGGCGGAGCTGCCCAAGGGCCACTCGGCGCCCACCGCCGACCTGGTGCGCACGGTGCTCACCGAGGCGGCGCGCCCGCTCTCCGCCCACGAGGTCGCCGAACGCGCCGGCATCAGCCGCTCCACCGCGCAGCGCTACCTCAAGTTCCTCGAGCGCGAGGGCCGGATCAGCCTCACCCTCAAGTACGGCGACACCGGCCGCCCCGAGCACCGCTACGCGTGGGCGCGGACCGGCTGAGCCCGTTCACCGCTCACCGGCGTGCGAGTCCACGGCCCGGCGCCCGCGCCGCAGCGCACACCACGGGCGCGACACGGTCGGGCCGCAGCCCCCGCGTGGCGGCGATGACGGAGACCACCGCGGCCGGCACCTGCGGCGTCCCCTACGCGGGGAGGCGGCCGCCGACTTGGAGATGGTCCGCATGGAGCGGCGGCCGATGCGGCACCCGCCGGCCCAGTTCGAAGAGGGCGAGGCCGAACCGGTAGCCGTCCGGCCCCGCGCTCGGCGAGGCCGAACCGGTAGCCGTCCGGCCCCGCGCTCGGCGAGGCCGACGGCGGCCGGTTCGGCGAGCAGCCGGTGCACCGTGGACTCGGGCAGGCCGGTGCGGGCGGCGAGTTCGCCGAGCGGGATACCGTCCTCGCCCGCGGCGAAGGCGCCGAGCAGCGCGGCCCCGCGGGCCGGCGCCGAAGGCTCTCGGGCCCGCTCGCGTCGCCGGCGTTCACGCGTGCCCCCGCAAGGGGACCTCGACCAGCAGCGGGCCGTCGAGCCCGCGCACCGCCGCCACGGTCTCCGCCAGTTCCTCCGTACCGGCCACGCGCACCGCGGGGATGCCGAAGAAGCGTGCCGCGAGGCGCCAGTCGAGCTCGCCGAGGTCGAGGCCGGGGTGGGGGACGGCGGGGCTGCCGCCCCGTGTGTCGAGGGTGTCCTTCAGGGTGCGGTACTGGCCGTTGGCCATCACGACGAACAGCACCGGCACCCGGTGGTGTGCCGCGCTCCACAGCCCCTGCAGCCCGAACATGGCGCAGCCGTCCCCCAGCACGGCCACCACGGGGCGTCCCGGCGCGCCGAGCCGGTGGCCGACGGCCGCGCCGATGCCCCAGCCGAGGCCTCCGCCGACGGTGTGGACGAAGCCGCCCGGCCGGTCCCGGTGCAGCACACCGCGCAGGTGCACCCCGACGGTGATCGACTCCTCGACGAGCACCGCCTCCTCCGGCAGCGCGCCGGCCAGGGCGTGCGCTGCGGCGAGCGGGTCGACCGGTGAGCCGCCCCGCGCCGACCGGGCGCGCCGCGCGAGCCGTTCCCGTGCCTCCGAGTGCCGTGCGCCCGCCTCCCGTGTCCGCTCGCGTGCGGTCTCCTCGGGGACCAGCCGGGCCACGTGGCCGGCGAGCGCGGCGAGCGAGGACTCCAACGGACCCGTGAGGCCGAGGCTCACGGGGAAGTTGCGGCCCGGCTCGGCGGGGTCGGCGTCGATCTGGACGACCGTCAGATGATCCGGGACGGGCGGGCCGGGACTGTAGTGGTGCGGGGTGAAAGCGCGGCAGCCGGCGATGAGCAGTGCGTCGTGGCCCTTCAGCCGCTCGTGGATGCGGGCGTTGACGGGCGGCAGCGGCCCGGCGTACAGCGGGTGGGAGCCGGGGAAGTCCAGGTGGTCGTTCATCGGCTGGTGGTACGTGACGGCTCCGAGCGCCTCGGCGACCCGGACCAGCGCCGCCACAGCGCCGTCCCTGCCGACCCCGTCACCGGCGACGACCGCGGGTCGTTCGGCGGCGGCGAGCAGGGCCGCCGCCCGGTCGAGTCCCCCGGCCGGCCCGGGCGGCGCGAGCAGTGAGCGCGCCGGGACCTCCACGGGCGAGGTGTCCTCCAGCACGTCCATGGGCACGGAGACGAACACCGGCCCCTGCGGCGGCTGCCGGGCCAGCGCGAAGGCGCGCCGCAGCACCAGCGGCAGGTCCTCGGGCCGGTGCACCTCCTCCGCCCGTTTGGCCGCTCCGGAGGCGAGGGCGACCAGGTCCCCGGCGAGCATGGGGTCCTGGAGCAGGTGACGCCGGTCCTGCTGGCCGGCCATGACGACCAGCGGGGTACGGGAACGCCGGGCGTTGAGCATCCCGATCAGGCCGTTGGCCGTGCCCGCGGCGATGTGCAGGCTGGCGAAGGCGGGACGCCGGGTGGCACGGGCGTACCCGTCGGCCATCGCGACGACCGAGCCCTCCTGGACGCCGAGCACGTACCCGGGCACCGGCCCCGGCCCGGACAGCGCCTCCAGGAAGGGCAGTTCGGTGGTGCCCGGGTTGCCGAAGACCCGGTCCACCCCTTCGTCGGCGAGGATCTCCAGCAGGGCCTTGAGCGCGGTCGTCATGGCGGGGACGCCTCTCGTACGGTCATGCCGCCGTCGACCACGACGGTGGCTCCGGTGGTGAAGCTCGCGTCGTCGCCCGCGAGGTGGAGCACGGTGCGGGCGAACTCCTCGGGTGCCGCGTGCCGGCCCAGGGGGTCATCGCGTCGAACGCCCCGGCCGCATGTTCGGAAGGCTGCCCGGTGGCGGCGGTCTCGATGCGCCGCACGAACGGGTGTCGGTGGAGCCCGGGTGGAGGGTGTCGACGCGGATGCCGCGCAGCGGCGCACTCGCGTGCCGCGCCGCGCATCAGCCCGACCTGGGCGTGCTGGGCGGCCGCGTACACGGCGCAGTGGGCTGCGATCGCGCTGAGTTCGTACCCCTGGCCGATCGTCGGGTCCCCGGGGATGAAGAACGCCACGGCCAGGACGGCCGCCAGACCCACGTACGTGGCGGTGATCGCGTTGCCCGCCCCGAGCAGCGCCGACAGCACCAGGACCGCGGCGGCCGCCGCCCACGGGGACCAGCCATCTCGGGTGCAGACCGCACCGACGGTCACGCCCGGCGCGTGGACCCCGCCGACCGACAGGTCGACCTCGCGCATGACGAGGGCGGAGGAACCGTGCCGGCCGCCATCAGGCCCACGCGGCAAGCGTGGTGGGCGGTCCAGGTCAGGTTCGACCGTGGGTCAGGAAGTCGGGCTCGGCTAGGGCCCACGACGGGCACCGGCAGGACCAGGACCGCTGCCACGACTGTCTCGTCGCGCAGCAGCCGACGCACACGGCTCGACGGCATGCCGCACAGCGTGGAGGTGCCGTCGGCCCACGGCGCGGGACGTTCCGCCCGGCGGAACGGGTGTCACACCGCCCCGGCCCCGGTGAGCGAACGGACCTCGACCTCGGCGAACTTGTCCTCGTCGGCGCGCTCGCGCGACAGGACCGTGCCCAGCCAGCCCGCCGCGAAGCCCAGCGGGATGGACACCAGGCCCGGGTTCTCCAGCGGGAAGTACTGGAAGTCCACGCCCGGGAAGAGCGACTGCGGGCTGCCCGACACCACCGGGGACAGCACCACCAGTGCGACCGCCGGGACCAGCCCGCCGTAGATCGCCCACACCGTGCCGCGGGTCGTGAACCTCCGCCAGAACAGCGTGAACAGCAGGGCGGGCAGGTTGGCGGACGCCGCCACCGCGAAGGCGAGCCCGACGAGGAAGGCCACGTTCTGGCCCTGTGCGAACAGGCTCAGCGCGATGGCCACACCGCCGATGCCGACCGCGGCCACCCGGGCCACCCGGACGTCATGGTTCTCCCGGCGCTTGCGACCCCGCTCGGTGCTCCGGCGGCGCAGCGTCGCATGGAGGTCGTGCGCGACCGAGGCGGAGGAGGCGAGGGTGATCCCGGCGACGACGGCCAGGATCGTGGCGAAGGCGACCGCCCCGACGACCGCGAACAGCACCGTTCCACCCGTCGAGCCCGCTCCCCCGCCCAGGTCGAGGGCGAGCAGCGGCACCGCCGTGTTCCCGGCGGCGTTGGAGGCGCTCACGGTGTGGGAGCCGACCAGCGCCGCGGCGCCGAAGCCCAGCACGATCGTCATCAGGTAGAAGCCGCCGATGAGGCCGATCGCCCAGACCACCGACCGCCGCGCCGACCGTGCCGTGGGCACGGTGTAGAAGCGCGACAGGATGTGTGGCAGCCCGGCGGTGCCCAGGACGAGGGCGAGACCGAGACTGATGAAGTCGAGCCGGTCCGTCCAGCTCTGCCCGTACAGCAGGCCGGGGCCGAGGAACTCCCGCCCGTGGCCGCTGCCGTCGGCGGCCGAACGCAGCAGTGCCCCCAGGTCGCCGTGGAAGCGCAGGAGCACGAGGACGGTGAGGGTGACCGTGCCGCCCATGAGGAGCACGGTCTTGACGATCTGGATCCAGGTCGTGGCACGCATGCCGCCGAAGGCCACGTAGAAGACCATGAGCGCGCCGACGCCGATGACGGTCCAGGTGCGGGCGGCCGATCCCTGACCGCCGAGCAGCAGGGAGACCAGGCTTCCGGCGCCGACCATCTGCGCGACGAGGTAGAGCACGGAGACGATGACCGAGGAGGTGCCCGCCGCGATCCGGACCGGGCGCCGGCGCATGCGGGCGGTCAGGACGTCGGCGAGGGTGTAGCGGCCGCAGTTGCGGACCAGCTCGGCGACGAGCAACAGCACCAGCAGCCAGGCGACGAGGAAGCCGACGGAGTAGAGCATGCCGTCGTAGCCGAAGAGCGCGATGAGCCCGGAGATGCCGAGGAAGGAGGCGGCGGACATGTAGTCGCCCGCGATGGCGAATCCGTTCTCCAGGGGGGAGAAAAGACGGCCACCGGCGAAGAACTCCACGGACGAGCTGCGCCGCCGGCCCGCCCAGGCGGTGATCGCGAGGGTGACGGAGACGAAGACCGTGAAGAGGACCAGCGCCAGGCCCTGGTGGTTGCCGGTCACCGCATCCGCTCCTGGGTGTCCCAGCGCAGGTCGAGGGCGGCCCGGTCCCGGCGCAGCCGGGCGTGCCGGGCGTAGGCCCAGGTCAGGAGGAAGGTCGTGGCGAACTGGGCGAGGCCGAGGGCCATGGCCACGTTGAGCTCGCCGACCAGTGGCCGGGCCATCAGCCGCGGTGCGGCCGTCGCCAGGACGACGTAGAGCAGGTACCAGGTGAGGAAGGCGGCGGCCGCCGGGAAGGCGAACCGCCGGTACCGGGAACGCACCTCCTGGAAGGGGCCGCTGGCCTGCACCTCCCGGTAGACCTCGGCGTGGTCGTCGGCCGGGCGGGCCTGCGACGGGAGGGAGACGGCCGTGGGTTCGGGGCCCTCCCACTCCCCCGCGGCCAGGACGTCGTACCAGGGGTCGTCCACCCGCAGCCCTCCGGTTTCCGCCCGGTCGTGCTCTTTCACGAACTCTCCTCGCTTCACGGGCCGATCGGCCGTGCGCCCAAGCATGGGCATTGCGGGAAGACCCGGGAGCCTCCAAGCAGAAACCTTCACCTCATCGGGTGACGGTGCCCCACTCCTGGGGGTGGGGAGGCGCCGGAGCCCTCCACGGGCGGGTGACCGTGGAGGGCTCCGGCGACGGGGCCCGGCGCGTCAGGCATCGATCCGTGAACGGTCGAGCGTGGCGGCGGAGTTGGCGATGAACTCGCGGCGCGGCGCGACCTCGTTGCCCATCAGCAGGTCGAAGGCGAGCTCCGCGCCCTCCAGGTCGCTGATGTTGATCCGGCGCAGGGTGCGGTGGCGCGGGTCCATCGTGGTCTCGGCCAGCTGGTCGGCGTCCATCTCACCGAGGCCCTTGTAGCGCTGGATGGACTCCTTGTAGCGGACGCCCTTGCGCTCGAACTCCAGCAGCGTCTCGCGCAGCTCCCGGTCGGAGTACGTGTAGACGTACTTGTCCTGGCCCTTGCGCGGGTTGCTGAGCTCGACCCGGTGCAGCGGCGGCACGGCCGCGAAGACCCGGCCCGCCTCGACCATGGGCCGCATGTAGCGCTGGAAGAGCGTCAGCAGCAGACAGCGGATGTGGCTGCCGTCGACGTCGGCGTCCGTCATCATGATGATCTTGCCGTAGCGGGCCTGGTCGATGTCGAAGGTGCGGCCCGAACCCGCTCCTATGACCTGGATGATGGCGCCGCACTCGGCGTTCTTCAGCATGTCCGAGACCGAGGACTTCTGGACGTTGAGGATCTTGCCCCGGATCGGGAGCAGCGCCTGGAACTCCGAGTTGCGCGCGAGCTTGGCCGTACCCAGCGCCGAGTCGCCCTCGACGATGAAGAGCTCGCTGCGGTCGACGTCGTCGCTGCGGCAGTCGGCCAGCTTCGCCGGCAGCGACGAGGACTCCAGCGCGGTCTTGCGGCGCTGGGCCTCCTTGTGCTGCCGGGCGGCGATCCGGGTGCGGGCCGCGGCGACGGCCTTCTCCAGGACGGCGCGGGCCTGCTGCTTGTCGTCCCGCTTGGTGGAGGTCAGGAAGGCCTTGAGCTCGCGCGACACCACGTTGGCCACGATGCGGTTGGCCGCGGAGGTGCCCAGCACCTCCTTGGTCTGGCCCTCGAACTGCGGCTCGGCGAGCCGGACGGTGACGATCGCCGTCAGGCCCTCCAGGGCGTCGTCCTTGGCGATGTCGTCCTCGGCGACGCGCAGCAGCTTGGTGGCGCGCAGCACCTCGTTGAACGTCCTGGTGACGGCGCCCTCGAAGCCGCGCACGTGGGTGCCGCCCTTGGGGGTGGCGATGATGTTCACGAAGGAGCGCAGCGTGCTGTCGTAGCCGGTGCCCCAGCGCAGCGCGACGTCGACCCCGAGCTCCCGGGTGACCTCGGTGGGGGTCATGTGGCCGCGGTCGTCGAGGACCGGGACGGTCTCCTTGAAGGTGCCGCTGCCGGTCAGCCGCAGTACGTCGCAGATCGGCTTGTCCGGCGTGAGGTACTCGGCGAACTCGCTGATGCCGCCGTCGAAGTGGAAGGTGTCCTCGACCGGCTTCCCGTCCTCCGAGCCGTTGTCGGGGCGCTCGTCGCGGACGACGATCGTGAGCCCGGGGACGAGGAACGCGGTCTGACGGGCCCGCTGGTGGAGCGTCTCCAGGGAGAGCTTGGCGTCCTTGAGGAAGATCTGACGGTCCGCCCAGTAGCGCACGCGCGTACCGGTGCGGGCCCGCGGCACCTTCTTGACCTTGTCCAGCCCGTTGCCCGGCTCGAAGGGCGCGTCGGGACCGGCCTTGGCGAAGCCGCCGGGGACGCCGCGGCGGAAGCTGATCGCGTGCGTGTGGCCGCCCCGGTCGACCTCGACGTCCAGCCGGGCGGAGAGCGCGTTGACGACGGAGGCGCCGACGCCGTGCAGACCGCCGGAGGCCGCGTAGGAACCGCCGCCGAACTTGCCGCCGGCGTGCAGCTTGGTCATGACGACCTCGACGCCGGACAGGCCGGTCTTGGGCTCGACGTCCACGGGGATGCCGCGGCCGTTGTCCCGCACCTCGACCGAGGCGTCGCCGTGGAGGACGACCTCGATGTGGTCGCAGTGCCCGCCGAGGGCCTCGTCCACCGAGTTGTCGATGATCTCCCAGAGGCAGTGCATGAGACCGCGGCTGTCGGTGGAACCGATGTACATGCCGGGACGCTTGCGGACCGCTTCGAGGCCCTCGAGTACGAGCAGGTGTCGCGCGGTGTAGTTGGAGCCGTCACGATCTGCACCGGTCAGCAACGCGGTGGACGGCACGGATGTTTCGGCGGTCACGCGAACGTCTCCTCATGAAGTTCTTCAGCCGTATCGGTGAGAGGGTACCGAGGTCGCGCGCGGCCGTTTCGCCGCGACCCGGTCTGGGCACCATGCTAGCCCGTTTTCGAAGGCATGTTCGATCCCTCGTTTGAGTGATACACATGTCACGTTCCCCTGGAGGCATGAACCATTTAGGCTCGGGGCACGTCCTCCTCAACAACCGGCCGCAGGGCCGGGGGGACATAACCGAACAATCTGACCAGATCTGCCAGAACGACCCGAAGCCGACAGATAAGACGCCAGAGGATCATTCGCCGCCAATCGGTAGCATCCGGCCGCTACAACAACGGTTTCCAAGGAAAAGACCTGAGCGGGAACAGTTTCGGCCTGGTTGGATGTTGACCCTGGTACGACAGCTCGTCGAGCTAGAGAAGAGGCGACGTGACTACTGTTCTGACCCCCGCGAGCCCGCTGACTGCGGCGGACCGCTGCGACCGTTGCGGCGCCCAGGCCTACCTGCGCGTTGTACTCATCAGTGGCGGCGAGCTGCTCTTCTGCGCGCACCACGGGCGTAAGTTCGAGCCCGAATTGAAGAAGATCGCTGCGGAAATACAGGACGAGACCGGTCGGCTCACCGCCACCCCGACCGTCGCGGCCGATGACGAACGCTGACGCGTAGCACTGCGACGAGCTCACGACGGGCGGCCCCCCGCGAGGGAGGCCGCCCGTCGGCTTGTCCGCCGCACGTCACGAAGAGTGCAGGCCGACCAGTCCCGCCAGCGTGGAGACCCGGGTGTACACACCGGGATGCCCCGCCTGGGCGCATCCGGCGCCCCAGGACACGAGCCCTATCAGCCGCCCCTCCGCCACCAGCGGACCGCCGCTGTCCCCCTGGCACGAATCGTGCCCGCCGGCCAGGTCGCCGGCGCAGACCATGTCGCTCCTCCGGTACTTGCCTTCCGCACTGCCCGGATAGGCCTGCTCACAGACCGAGTCGGCGAGCACCGAGACGTTCGCGGCCATCAGGACGTTCGAGTAGGCCCCCAGGCCCGCCGTGTCCCCCCAGCCGAAGACCTGCGCCGGCGTGCCCGCTTCGTAGGAGTTCGCGTCCCCCGGTGTCGCCATGCGTATCGCGCTCCCCGCGGGGAACGGCTCCGCGGTCGTGACGACCGCCACGTCACCGCTGTTCGTCGTGGGGTCGTACGCGGGGTTGACCCAGACCTTGCGGACCGCCACCTCCCTGCCGGCCGAGCCGGCGAGGTCCGTCCGCCCGGCGATGATGCGCAGGTCGGGCACCTGGTTCCAGTCCCCGCCCAGCGCGGTCGGGCTGAAGCAGTGCGCCGCGCTGACCACGGTGTTCGGCCCGACGAGCGCGCCGCCGCAGAACTGCCCCGAGCGGCCCGCTCCGTAGCGGGAGCGGCTCGACAGGACCACCGCCCACGGGTACTGCTCCGTGGTGACCGGCGTGCCGCCTATGACACCGTTGTCGGCGCCCGGGGCGCCGGGTGCGTACCCCACCGCGGCCGCGGCCGCCGTGGCGGAGGCGGGTAGCGACAGCGCGAGCGCGGACCCGGCTATGAGCCCGCCGACCAGCGTGCGGATCGAGGAACGCATGCATTCTCCTCACCGTCCGGATTCCCCTGAGCACCCACAGTGACCTGGTGGGGCCGGGGCCGCATCCGGAGAACTGTCCGGAAAGGCCGACGGGCCCGCCCCCCCCCCGGCGGACGCGCCCCCCGGGCGGCCGCCAAA
>NZ_JBEXYN010000038.1:0-28517 GCF_040630935.1 Streptomyces sp. NPDC005722 | reverse complement strand
CCATCCCGTAAAACGCCCCCCACCCCCCCCCCCCCCCGCCCCCGCCGTGGCGGTCGCGGGCCCGTCCGGGCTTCCGTCCGGATCAGTCCAGGTAGTCGCGCAGCACCTGGGAACGCGACGGGTGACGCAGCTTGGACATGGTCTTGGACTCGATCTGGCGGATGCGCTCACGGGTGACCCCGTACACCTTGCCGATCTCGTCCAGCGTCTTCGGCTGGCCGTCGGTGAGGCCGAAGCGCATGGAGACCACGCCCGCCTCGCGCTCACTGAGCGTGTCGAGCACCGAGTGCAGCTGCTCCTGCAGCAGCGTGAAGCTGACCGCGTCGGCCGGCACGACCGCCTCGGAGTCCTCGATGAGGTCACCGAACTCGCTGTCGCCGTCCTCGCCGAGCGGGGTGTGCAGCGAGATGGGCTCGCGACCGTACTTCTGGACCTCGATGACCTTCTCGGGGGTCATGTCGAGTTCCTTGGCCAGCTCCTCCGGGGTGGGCTCGCGGCCCAGGTCCTGGAGCATCTGGCGCTGGACGCGGGCCAGCTTGTTGATGACCTCGACCATGTGCACCGGGATGCGGATGGTGCGGGCCTGGTCGGCCATCGCGCGGGTGATCGCCTGGCGGATCCACCAGGTCGCGTACGTCGAGAACTTGAAGCCCTTGGTGTAGTCGAACTTCTCGACGGCACGGATCAGACCGAGGTTGCCCTCCTGGATCAGGTCCAGGAAGAGCATGCCGCGGCCGGTGTAGCGCTTGGCCAGCGAGACCACCAGACGGAGGTTGGCCTCCAGGAGGTGGTTCTTGGCCCAGCGGCCGTCCTCGGCGATGATCTCCAGCTCGCGCTTGAGCTTGGGGGCGAGCTTGTCGGCCTGGGCCAGCTTGTCCTCGGCGAACAGACCGGCCTCGATGCGCTTGGCGAGCTCCACCTCCTGCTCGGCGTTGAGGAGGGGGACCTTGCCGATCTGCTTGAGGTAGTCCTTCACCGGGTCGGCGGTGGCGCCGGCCGCGGCGACCTGCTGCGCGGGCGCGTCGTCCTCGTCGTCGTCGGACAGGACGAAGCTCTCCGCCTCGGCCTCGGCGGCCGGGACGTCCTCGTCCTTGCCGGGGGCGGCGTCCTCGAGGAGCTCCTCGCCCTCGACGAGCTCGTCGTCCTTCTTGGCCTTGGTCGCGGTGGTCTTCTTGGCGGCGGTCTTCTTGGCGGTCGCGGTGGTCTTCTTCGCCGCAGTCTTCTTGGCGACGGCCTTCTTCGCGGGTGCCACGGCCTCGTCCTCCGGATCCCCCACGGACTCCGCCGCCCCGGTGGGGGAGGGGGCCGCGGCGGCCTTGGCAGCGACGGTCTTCTTGACCGGGGCGGCCTTGGTGGCGACGGTCTTGGTGGCAGTACGCTTCGCCGGGCTCTTGGCTGCGACGCTCTTACGGGTGCGCTTGGGCGCCTCGGCGGCACTCACCATCAGCGTCACACCCTCCTCGTCGAGGACCTGGTTGAGGCTGCGCAGAACGTTCTTCCACTGGGTTGCCGGGATCTGGTCCGCTTCGAAGGCTCGGCGCACGTCGTCGCCGGCGATCTGACCCTGAGCCTTACCCCGCTCGATGAGCGCCATCAGAGACTCGGACTCGGCGATCTCCGGCGGGAGCGTACGGGATGTGCTGGCCGACACGAACAACCTCTCGGAACGATGGAAAACGACTACGGTGGGAACCGCGCTGCAACTCAGCGTCATGTTCGTCGCGGATATTCCACGCACGGCCGCCACCTCTAAGCTCATCGCGCTGCCGCCGAGAGCGTTACGCCCGGCCGTACGTGGTCCGAGTCACACCCCGGATCGGCGCCAAAGCGTCGATAGCAGGACACTTCCCGTGCACGCCACGACCATGCCCGGTCGGATACGGGCGCCAAACATGACGGACGGCTCCGCCGCCGGGCCCGGAGGGCGTGGGCCGGCGGCGGAAGTCTGTGCCGTCTCGTGCTGCTCGGGGCGGGTCAGTGCTCGCGGGGGGCGGGGACGACGTGGTCCGCCGGGCCGCCGGGACCCGCGTCGGGGTGGACGGCGAGCAGCTGGCGCATGGCGGTCTCCGCCTCGGCACCGTCGGAGGCGGCCAGCGCCTCGACGACCCGCGTGTGCAGGGCCACCGAGTGCTCACCGGGGCGCTCGCAGCCGGTGACGGGGCCGCCGGAGACCTGCAGGGCGGCGGAGACGATGCCGGACAGGTGCTCCAGCATCCGGTTGCCCGCGACCTGCAGCAGCAGGGCGTGGAACTCGGCGTCCGCCCGGGCGAAGGTGAGGCCGTCGCCCTGCCCCGCGGCGTGGGCCATGATGTCGGTCATGTCGATGAGCCGCTGCTGGACGTCCTCGCGTCCGTGACCCGCCGCGAGGCGGGCGGCCAGGGGCTCGATGGTCCAGCGCAGTTCGAACAGCTCGCGACGCTGGTCGTCGCGCTGCGGGCCGAAGGCCCGCCATTCGATGATGTCGGGGTCGAGCAGGTTCCAGTCGCTGACCGGGCGGACCCGGGTGCCGACGTTGGGCCGGGCGCTGACGAGGCCCTTGGCCTCCAGCACCCGCAGCGATTCGCGGACGACGGTGCGGGAGACCTCGAAACGCTGGCCGATCTCCTCGGGGACGAGCGGGCGGTCGGCCCCGAGATCGCCGGAGACGATCATCTGGCCGAGTTGCTGGACGAGTTGGCCGTGCAGCCCGCGGCCACGGCTCCCGCCGGCGCGACGGCCGACACGGCCCATGTCGGCTTCGCCGCCGTCCCAGGACGGTGCGCCGCCCGGGCGGTCGAGGCCGGCGGGCGCGTCGGCGTACGGATAGCGGTCGGTGTCCCCGCCGCCGAGACTCGGGTCGACGGGGCGGGCCGCGGTCATCATGGTGTGCGCAAGGGTACTCACGCATCATTTGTCGGCGATGGCGCGCGAAGCCTTGAGGGCTTTCCTGAAAAGCACACGAAAGGGTGAGCACTCATCACCTGATAATTGACGCTTTATCGGAAGGAAATGGGGTTTCTCCGGCGCAAGACCGTTGCCACATAGGCACACAAGAGAGCGAAGAGCGACAAAGCGAAGGAATAGCGGACCGGTTGGGTCGCCAGACGGGTCACGTCGATCGCCGGGGCGGAGGCCGCCCGGCGCACCAACGGGGCGATCAGCAGGGGAATCGCCAGAACGCCGGCCAGCCCGAGCGCCGTGGTGCGGAACACCCCGGCCGCCAGCACACCTGCCCAGCAGCAGACGAGCGCGAGGCCCACCGACGTCGCCGTGGCGGAGACCGGCGCGAACGGCGAGGGCAGTCCGCCCGCGGGGGGTTCGAGGTGCATCGCCACGAGGCCGAGGGCCGCTCCCAGGAGGGAGATCAGCGCCGCCGCGCAGCCGTTGACGACGAGCTTGGTCAGCAGCAGGCGGAGTTGGCGCGGCACGGGCGCGTGCGCGGGTGCCAGAGCGGGGTAGCGGAACTCCTGGCCGTAGGCGAGGGCCCCGAGGAGCCCGCCGCCCAACGCGGCGGGCGGCAGCGGCAAGGAGTGCGACCAGCCGGTCAGCAGGCGCAGGGAGAAGGCGTGGTGCCCGGTGCGCAGCAGGGTCAGGGTGGCCAGCCCCGAGACCAGGACGGAGACCAGCGCGATCAGCCAGGGGCCGCGGACGCCCGTGAGACGGCGCAGTTCGTAGCGCACGGGCCGGGCGGGACCGGCGGGCGGCACGGCGGCGCGCGCGACCGCCAGGGGTGCGGCGGGCCGGTCGCCGTGGGGTGCTCCCGGGGCGCCGGTGTCGGCGACCTCGTCCGCGAGGCGGTGCAGGAGGATGCCGTTCCGGAAGGCGGCCTCACCGACCTGGGCGGTGGTCCGGCCGTGCACGCGGATGCGGCTGCCGCTCTCGTGGGTGATCTCGGTCCCGTCGTCGGTCAGCAGCAGGCCCAGGCGTTCGGCCTGGGGCGACTGGACGGCCACGTAGGGGCGCAGCCGGCGGCGGCCGAACTCGTGGGCGGACTGGTCGGCGACGAGACGGCCCTTGTCCAGGGTGACGACGCGGTCCCCGAGCCGGCCCGCCACCTTGGGGTCGGCGCAGGTGACGACGACGGCGCCGCCGCGGGCCGCGTACGCCTTGAGCAGGCCGTACAACCAGGCGGTGTCGTGCGCCGAAAGCCCCTGGGCGGGGTCGTCCAGGAGCAGCGCGGGCGGATCCCCGAGCAGGGCCGCGGCGACGCCCAGGCGGCGGTCCATGCCGAGGGAGAAGGTCGACAGCCGGCGTCCGGCCGTCTCGCCCAGGCCCACGATCTCCAGGACGTGGTCGGCGCGTTCGGCCGGGGCCCCGGCCGCGGCGGCGAGCATGCGCAGGTGGCCGCGCGCGGTCCTGGAGGGATGCCCGGGGACGTCGCCGAGGAGTACGCCCACCGCGTTCGCCGGATGGGTGTGGCGGTGCAGCGGGCGCCCACCGAACAGCGTGATGCCGCGACCCGGTTCGAGTTCGAGCATCAGCCGTAGGACGGTGGACTTGCCCGCGCCGCTGTCGCCGAGCAGGACGGTGATCTCGCCGGGGCGGGCGTCGAAGGTGAGGTCGTCGACGGCGGGGGGCTCTTCACCCCGGGACGCACTGGTCAATCCGATGGCCTGGATCACCCTTGCACCATAACGCGCAATTGGCCCGGAATTTACACCTCTGGTCGCAACATGGGCGGATTCAGGATGGTTGCGCCACCCGCGCGGAACAGCTGTGCGGGGCGGCCGCCCTGACGGGTCGTCGTGCCGCCGGAGGGGACGAGGAAGCCGACCGTCCCCGTCACCTTGCGGTGGAAGTTGCGCGGGTCCAGGGCGACGCCCCACACCGCCTCGTAGACCCGGCGGAGCTCGCCGACGGTGAACTCGGGCGGGCAGAAGGCGGTCGCCAGCGCGGAGTACTCGAGCTTGGAACGGGCCCGCTCCACTCCGTCGGCCAGGATGCGCGCGTGGTCGAAGGCGAGGGCGCCCTCCTCCCCGTTGCGCAGCAACTCCTCGACCGGGGCCCAGCGGGCGCTGCGCGCGTCGCCCCCGGCGCGGGGCGCGGGCAGGTCCGGGGCGAGCACCAGGTGGGCGACGCTCACCACGCGCATCCGCGGATCGCGCTTGGGGTCGCCGTAGGTGGCCAGCTGCTCGAGGTGGACCCCGCTGCCCGCGCGCAGACCGGTCTCCTCCTCCAGCTCGCGGGCCGCCGCCCCGGAGAGGTCCTCGTCGCCGCGTACGAAGCCGCCGGGCAGCGCCCACCGGCCCTGGTAGGGCGGTTCACCGCGGCGGACCGCGAGGGCGCACAGGGCGTGGCTGCGCACTGTGAGCACGACGAGATCGACAGTGACGGCGAAGGGCGGGAAAGCTGACGGGTCGTAGGGCGCCATGCCCGCGATCATAGTCGTCTGCCTGACGATAAACAGCAGGTTGACGGGATGACGCGACTCGCCTTCGGCCTGTTGTCCGACGTCAGGGCGGCGGCCCGGGCGCTGCCGCCGCCCGGCGGGTTCAGGCACCGAGCTGGAGCCCGGGGGCCGCCTCCTCGATCACGGCTGTGGCGGACGCCCCGATCCGCAGGGCGAAGGGCTCCTCGGCCACCCGCAGCCCGGCGAGGTGGAGATCACCGAGCGGGGCGGCGGCAAGCGGGCGTACGGCCACCATGCGTTCGGGGGCGTCGGGGCGGATCCCGGCGAGCGCCATCAGCAGGTGGACGGCGCCCGCGGCGGCCACCGCGGCAGGCCGTGAGGCCGTCGGGTGCGGGGCGGGACGACGCGAGTCGTCGCGCTGCTCCCCCGCGTACATCTCGGGCAGCCGGTACCCGAACGCGGCTGCCGCGTCCAGCACGCCCAGCAGCAGTGCCCCGGCCTCACGCTCGTGGCCTGCCGCCGCCAGTCCGGCGACCGCGACGGCCGTCTCGTGCACCCGTACCGCTCCGCCGCGGTGGCCGAAGGGGTTGTGGCCGGGAGCCCTGGCGGACAGGGTCCGCAGCCCCCACCCCGAATCGAGCTCCGGTGCCGCGAGGAGACCGGCGAGCTGTTCGGTCTGCACCTTGTCCAGCAGGCCGGGAGCGAGTTCGCAGCCGCTCGACAGGCCGGTGTCGAGCAGGTGGGCGGCGGCCGAGCCCAGGTGCGGCACCGGTCTGCCGTCGGGGGTGAGCGCGGCGGCCGGGCTCCCACCCGCGGGGTCGTCCAGCCAGAACTCCTCCCGGAACCTCCGGCGCAGTGCCTCGGCCCGCTCCCGCCACTCCTCCGCGCCCGGTCGTCCGTGGGCCTGGAGCAGATCGGCGCCGTGCAGCATGGCCCGGTGGGCGTGGGCCTGCACGTCGCAGCGCAGCGGCCCGCCCGGCGCGGGGTCGGGGACGAATCCGCCCTCGCCCGCGACCGAACGCAGCCACCACAGGCTCCGCTCGACGGCCGGCAGCAGTTGTTCGGTGTCCCGCTCCGGAAGACCCCAGCGGCGTGCCTCGGCGAGCAGCGTGACGAAGAGCAGCCCCGCCTCCACCCCCGAACAGGTCGGCGGCAGATGCGGACCGGCATGGCGCAGCGGGCCCGGCAGGCCGCCGGTCTCCGGGTCCTGGCGGCGGGCGAAGGCCCGCAGGGTGCCGGCTGCCAGGCGGGTGCCCAGCGGGAGCAGCATGCGGGCCGCCCACAGCGCGTCGGCCGGGGCGGGACCGAGCCGCCAGGGGGCGCCGGCCGCCACATGGACGTCCAGCGGGTGCCCGGGGTCGCGCAGCAGCAACGCCCGCAGGTCGTCGAGGGCGGCGCGCAGCAGCGTCTCCGCCCGGCCGTCGCCGCCGCGGATCTCCGGGGCCGACCAGGGCACGGGGACCGCCGGGGCGGATCCACCGTTGACGCCGGCCACGGCGGGTTCCAGCGTCGCGCGCAGTTCGATCGTGCGGGAGGCACCGGGCGGCAGCGCCAGCTCCCAGCAGAGCAGCCCGGCGGAGGCCATGGCGCTCTCGGGTGCCGGTACAGCGGTGACCCGGGCCCGCAGGCCCTCCGCCGACCACTGCAGTCCCGCGTCGCACACGCTGGACTGCAGCTCCGGCCCGGAGGATCCGGCCGCGATGGCCGCCAGTTCGGCGAGGTCGGTCGCCAGCGCCACCTCGAACGGGATGCGCAGGGCGCGGGATCCGGTGTTGTGCACGGTGATGCGCTCGGTGCCCCCCGCCGTCCGCAGCCTCTCGACGGTGAGGGCCGGGTCGGGCGCGATGTCGCCGGGAACGCGGGCGACGGAGGTGAACCGCGCCCGTCCCGCCGTGACGAGCCCGCCCTGCACGGGGACCGGGTGCACCCCCGCGACGCGCAGTTCGCAACGGGCCAGTACCCGGCGGCCGCCCTGGTAGAAGCCGGCGAGGCCGCCGCCGTCCAGTTGTCCGTGCTCCGGCGAGACCGCGAGGGCCGGGGCTGCGACGCACATCACGGCGTCGTGCACCGGCTGCGGCCCCCGGTCCTGCCGGGGCGGCCGGTTGACCGGCTGCGGGCTCATGCCACCTCCACGTCGGATCGGTCGCTCGGGCGCTGCCGCCACTACCCACGAGAACGGCCGTGTGGGCATTCGGGTCACGCGCCGTCTACCGTTCCTGATCGGGAAGCCGTCCGTATCACCGGAAAGAGAGCCATGGCCGTCTACCGCCAGCCGGGAACCGTCATCACCGACCACACCTTCCAGGTGCCGCTCGACCACGCGGACCCGGGCGGTGAGCGGATCGAGGTGTACGCACGGGAGGTCGTGGCCGCCGGCAAGGAACGAGATCCGCTGCCGTGGCTGCTGTTCCTCCAGGGCGGGCCGGGCGGCCGGTCGCCGCGGCCGCTGGGCCGCGACGGCTGGCTCACCCGTGCACTGGACGACTACCGGGTGCTGCTGCTCGACCAGCGGGGCACCGGCCGTTCCACCCCGGCGAACCGGCAGACCCTGCCGCTGCGCGGGGACGCCTCGGCACAGGCCCGCTACCTGGAGCACTTCCGGGCCGACTCGATCGTCCGCGACTGCGAGTTCATCCGCCGCGAGCTGCTCGGCGAGGACGAGCAGTGGAGCCTGCTCGGCCAGAGCTACGGCGGGTTCTGCACGCTCACCTATCTGTCGGTCGCCCCCGAGGGCGTCCGCGAGGCCTTCGTGACCGGCGGGCTCGCGGGCCTGCGCAGCACGGCCGAGGACGTCTACCGGGCCGCCTATCCCCGCGTGGAGCGGAAGACCGCGGCGCACTACGCGCGTTACCCCGAGGATGTCGAGACGGTCCGCGCGGTCGTACGGCACCTGCGCGAGCGCGAGGTCAGGCTCCCGGACGGGGGTCTGCTGACCGCGGAGGCCTTCCAGGCCACCGGGATACTTCTCGGCACCGGCACCGGCTCGCACACGCTGCACTACCTGCTCGAGGACGCCTTCGTGACCGGGGGTTCCGGCCTCCAGCTCTCCGACTCCTTCCTCTCCGAGGTCCAGGGCCATCTGTCGTTCGCCGGCAATCCGCTCTACGCGGTGCTGCACGAGTCGATCTACGGCCAGCAGTCGGTCTCGCCGCGTGCCACCGGCTGGGCCGCCGAATCGGTCCGGGCCGAATTCCCGCAGTTCGACGTCGACAAGCCGCTGGCGGACGACGCGCCGGTGCTGCTGACCGGCGAGATGATCTACCCCTGGATGTTCGCCACGGATCCGGCGCTGGCACCGCTGCGCGAGACGGCGCACCACCTGGCGCAGCACGAGCAGTGGAGCGACCTGTACGACCCGGCTCAGCTGGCGCGCAACGAGGTCCCGGTGGCGGCGGCCGTCTACCACGACGACATGTACGTGGACACGGCCGACTCCCTGGCCACCGCCCGCTCCGTCCACGGCCTTCGCACCTGGGTCACCGACGAGTACGAGCACGACGGGCTCCGGGTGAGCGGCGGCCGGGTCCTCGACCGGCTGATCCGGCTGGCCCGCGGCGAGCTGTGAACAACGCTGCCCGGCGGGCGCGCGCGACGCTCTGCCGGCGCAGGTAGCGGCGGAGCGGCTCCGGTGAGAGGCCGTTGTTGACGGCGGCGTGGAGCAGCCGGGCGAAGGTGTAGTCGGGGGCCAGGTCCAGGGCGCGGCCGAAGGCCACGCGGGCGGTGGCCTCGTCTCCGGCGGACCAGGCCACCCATCCGGCAAGGGTCAGGGGCGCCGCGGCGTGCTCGTGGTACGGCTCGACGCAGCGCCGGGCGAGCGCCCGCCACAGGCGCACCGCGGGGTCGGTGTGCGGCGGGTCCATCCACTCGGCCGCCTCGTCGCGGGTGGCGCGGTCCTGCAGCCCGAGGATCATCGACGCGGCCTCGTCGTCGTCCAGCAGCGCGTCGTCGTCGCTGTCGGCCTCCGGCCCGTCCCCCACGGGTGTGGTGGCCCGGAAGCGGTCGAGCGCCTCCCGCAGCAGGCGCAGGGTGGTGCGCCGCACCTCATCGGAGTCGTCCCGCTCCAGCATGCGCGGGACGAGTGCGGCGGCCGCCGCGTCCAGGGCGTCCGCGCGGGCAACGGACGCCGGCGCGCCCGGCGGTGGCGGGGTGAGGCGTTCCTCCATCTCCTTGAGGGAGCCGGTGACCCGCAGGCCCGCGTAGGCGGCCGCCGCGGCCATCACGGAGTCTCCGGACTGCGTGATGCCGATGCCCTCGCGCGGGAACCGCTCCGATTCCGGGCAGCAGTACGACCACCAGCGGCCGGAGGAGACGCACAGCGCCTCGACGACGGGCACGTCGAGCGTGCCGCAGGCGATCCGCAGCCGCTGCGCCAGCGGGCGCAGCCGTTCCATGACCTGGTGGGGTTCTTCGCCGGGAGCGGGTTCCTGGACGAGGAAGAGCACGATCGCGTCCGGCCGTGCGCCGCGCTGCTCGCTGCCGTTCACCAGGCACTCCGCCAACTGCTGGGAGGCGTCGGGCCACTCGGCGGCGTCCCGGGGGATCCCGAGCCGGGCCCGGCCGCCGAAGCGGCCGCGCTCGCCGTGCAGGGCGATCATCAGAATGCTGTCGTCGGGGTGGAAGCCGCACAGGTAGGGGAGCGCGGCGGCGAGTTCGGCCGGGCTGCGCAGCGTGACCTTCGGGTCGTCCGAGGGACGGGGGGATCCGGTGTGCTGAGTCATGATCCGAAGGTCCCGCACGCCGTGGATCTCCGCCAGACCCCTCCAAAACCTGTGGATAACTCGCGCATATCATCACACTCATCGGAGGTGAGTTATCCACAGGCCACCTCCGCACGGTTGGCGCCGTGTCGGTGCCATCGGGTTGCATGGGGGCATGACCACCGCACTGCGCACCGCCGCCGACACGATCCTCAGCCGGCTCGTCGGGGACCCGACGGGCACCGCACGCCTGCGCGAAGACCAGTGGCGCGCCGTCGAGGCGCTGGTCGCGCACGGGCGCCGGGCCCTGGTGGTGCAGCGCACGGGCTGGGGCAAGTCGGCCGTGTACTTCGTGGCCACCGCGCTGCTGCGCGAGCGGGGCAGCGGTCCCACGGTGATCGTCTCCCCGCTGCTGGCGCTGATGCGGAACCAGATCGACGCCGCCGACCGCGCCGGCATCCGTGCCCGCACGATCAACTCGGCCAACCCCGAGGAATGGGACACGGTGCAGGCCGAGGTCGCCTCGGGGGAGGTCGACGTCCTTCTGGTGAGCCCGGAGCGGCTCAACAACCCGGACTTCCGGGACCAGGTGCTGCCCAAGCTGGCGTCCACCACGGGCCTGCTCGTGGTCGACGAGGCCCACTGCATCTCCGACTGGGGACACGACTTCCGGCCCGACTACCGCCGGCTGCGGACGATGCTCGCCGACCTCACCCCGGGCGTCCCGGTGCTGGCGACGACCGCCACGGCCAACGCGCGCGTGACGGCCGACGTCGCCGAGCAGTTGGGCACCGGCGACCACGAGGGCGCCCTGGTGCTGCGCGGGCCGCTGGAACGCGAGAGCCTGTCGCTCGGGGTGCTGGGCATGCCCGACGCCGCGCACCGCCTCGCCTGGCTCGCCGACCACATCGGCGACCTCCCGGGCTCGGGCATCGTCTACACCCTGACGGTGGCGGCCGCGGAGGAGGTCACCGCCTTCCTCCGGCAGCGCGGTCACCGGGTCGCGGCCTACTCGGGGCGCACCGAGGACGCCGACCGCCGGGCCGCCGAATCCGCGCTGCTGAACAACGAGGTCAAGGCGCTGGTCGCCACCTCGGCGCTGGGCATGGGCTTCGACAAGCCGGACCTGGGATTCGTGGTGCACCTGGGCTCGCCCTCCTCCCCCATCGCCTACTACCAGCAGGTCGGCCGCGCCGGGCGCGGTGTCGACCACGCGGAGGTGCTGCTGCTCCCCGGGCCGGAGGACGAGGCGATCTGGCGCTACTTCGCCTCGCTCGCCTTCCCCCGCGAGGAGCAGGTGCGGCGCACCCTGGAGACCCTCGCCGCCGCCGGGGGCCCGATGTCGGTCCCCGCCCTGGAGACGCGGGTGGACCTGCGCCGTAACCGGCTGGAGACGATGCTCAAGGTGCTCGACGTGGACGGCGCCGTGCACCGGGTGCGCGGCGGCTGGACGGCCACGGGCATGCCCTGGACGTACGACACCGAGCGGTACGCGTGGGTCGACCGGCAGCGCAAGGCCGAGCAGCAGGCGATGCGCGAGTACGCCACGACGTCGATGTGCCGCATGGAGTACCTGCGCCGCCAACTCGACGACGAGGAGGCGGCCCCCTGCGGCCGCTGCGACAACTGCGCCGGGCCCCGGTTCACCGGGGAGGTCTCCCGCGAGGCCCTGGAGGCGGCGCGGGCCGCCCTCGGGCGCCCCGGGGTCGAGGTGGAGCCCCGCCGCATGTGGCCGACGGGCCTGCCCGCGATCGGCATCGACCTGAAGGGGAAGATCCCGGCGGGCGAACAGGCCGCCACCGGCCGGGCCCTGGGACGGCTGTCCGACATCGGCTGGGGCAACCGGCTGCGCCCGCTCTTCGCCGAGAACGCGGCGGACGGGCCCGTTCCTGACGACGTGGCGCAGGCCGTGGTGCAGGTGCTGGCCGACTGGGCGAAGGGCCCGGGCGGCTGGGCGAGCGGTGCGCCCGACGCCCCGCAGCGGCCCGTCGGTGTCGTCACCGTCGCCTCGCACACCCGGCCGCAGCTCATCGCGTCGCTCGGCGCACGCATCGCCGAGATCGGCCGCATGCCGCTGCTCGGCGAGGTGGCGCACAGCGGTGAGCTGGAGCCCTCCCGGGTGCCGCGCAGCAACAGCGCACAGCGACTGCGGGCGCTGCACGGGGCGTTCGCCCTTCCGCCGGCCCTTGCCGACGCCCTCGCCGAGGCCGCGGGACCGGTCCTGCTGGTCGACGACTTCACCGAGACGGGGTGGACGGTGGCCGTCGCCGCGCGGCTGTTGCGCCGTGCCGGTGTCACGGCGGTGTTTCCGCTGGTCCTGGCCCTGCAAGGCTGACCGGTAGTCACCATGTGAGACAGAGAAGGGATCTAAGCGGCGGACGGTCAGATAACAGACAGGTCGCCAAAATGACCGTTGCCGCCCGCGTGTGCGACAGGAACAATTGAACCTGGATCCCCGCATCGGCTCTTGGAGCCCTACGACCGGCATGCCCGCGCACGCCCGGTCGCGGACGCATACCCGAAGGGAGGACCGTGGCCATCGGCTTCGCTCCGGAAACCGCTTCCGTGAATGCCTCCCGCCGTGCCGGACGCCATCGCAGCCTCGAGCCCGCCGAATGGACGGCCGCGGGCGTCCCCCTGCTGATCAACCCGCGCGAGGTGGTCACCGACCTCCACGAGCGGCACCTCCCGGCACCGGGCACCGCCGTGGTCGCGGTCTACTCCCCGGACGAACGGCTGACGGCCAGCGCGTCCTTCGCCCAGCGCCCCCACGTCGTCGACGGCTGGGAGCGGCGCAACGCGATCCTCGTCCACCTGCGCCGGATCACCGCCGACGACCTGCGGCGGCGCAGGCCGGTCCGCACCGCGGTCCTACTCGTCTGCCGCGACGGCGGAGCGGGTTGGACCGAGGTGGACGGTGCCTGGATGTGGGGGCTGCGCGACGCCTGCTCGCTGTACGGGCTGCGCCCCGGGTCGTACATCACCGTGACCGACGACGGCTGGCGGGTGCAGGGCGAGGACCGCGCCGGACGGACCCCGAACGCGGCCTCCTGGTCGGCGGCCACGAGCCGCGGCGCAGCGAGCCTGCGTCCCAGCGGGACGCCGCCCCTGCGCCGCGCGGCGGCGCGCTGATCAGGCGTTGACGCCGAGCAGCGCGTTGATCCGCTGCGGGTCTCCGCAGACGATCAGCAGCTTTCCGGCCCGCGCCAGCGCGGAGGGCAGGATGCTCGCGACGGTCTCGTCGGAGCCGCCGTTGACGGCCACGACCACCACGGGACGGCCCTTGGCGCGCTCGGCGTCGTGGGCGGCGTAGAAGACGTCGTCACCGGCGTCCTGCTGGGCCCAGTACGACGCCTCGCCGAAGCTCAGCTCGTGGGCCGCCCAGGGGTGTTCCTCGCCGGTGGTGAGCACCAGGACCTCACCCGGCGCGCGCCCGCTGTCCAGCAGCAGGTCGACGGCCTCGTCGGCGGCGTCGAGGGCGCCGTCCACCGAGGCGGGGATGAGCTGGAGCTGCGCCGACGTGCCGGCGGCGGGAGAGGCGACGGCCTCGGAGTCCCGCGGCGAGCGCTGCTGCGGGGGTACGACGGGCCCGCGGGCCGGACCGGGACGGCCGGGACGGGCGTTCGCCGCCGGAGCGCCACGCGGCGGCGCGGGGCGCGGAGGCGCGGGACGCGGGCCGGAGCCCGGTACGGGGCGGGGGGTCGGCGCGGGCCGGCCGGCGGCCGGGGCAACGCGGGGACCCGGGACACTCTCGTGAATCTGAGGCTCCTCGGGGGTGAGAGGCATGTGCTGATGTCTATCAAATGCACCGGAACAACGCAGCGGCGGGTAGGTCACAACTCGGCTCAGAAGTCGAACCCGAGTTGCTCACCCGTATCCCCCGCCTCCACGGTCTCCCGGACCTTCTTCAAGTGCTGCCAACGCGGCAGCGCGTCGAGGTATGCCCAGGACAGCCGGTGGAACGGGGTGGGCCCCAGTTCCTCCAGTGCCGCCCGGTGCACCGGCGAAGGGTACCCGGCATTGGCCTCGAAGCCGAACGGAGCATAGTCGACGCCCAGTTCCGCCATCATCGCGTCCCGCCGCACCTTGGCGATCACGGACGCGGCCGCCACGGCCACGCAGGAGACGTCGCCCTTGATGACCGTGCGCACGCGCCAGGGGCCGCCGAGGTAATCGTGCTTGCCGTCGAGTATCACCGCGTCCGGCCGCACGGGCAGGGCGTCCAGGGCGCGCGTGGCCGCGAGCCGCAGCGCGGCGGTCATCCCCATCGCGTCGATCTCCTCCGGGGAGGCATGGCCGAGCGCGAAGGAGTTCACCCATCCGGTGAGCACACCGGCGAGTGCGTTACGGCGCTTGACGGTCAGCAGCTTGGAGTCGGTGAGGCCGTCGGGGGGCCGTCGCAGACCGGTGACGGCCGCGCACACCGTGACGGGCCCGGCCCAGGCGCCCCGTCCGACCTCGTCGACGCCCGCGATGACCTTGGCGCCGAGGGTCGCACGCAGCGAGCGCTCGACGGTGTGGGTGGGGGGTTCGTGGACCATGGCAAGGCTTAGCCTACGCTCCCGTGTTGGGCCGTCCCGGAGCAGGTCCGCGCAGCGCGTACGGGAATCGCTCCCCGGGCACGACCGGGCCGTGTCCGCGCCGGAAGCACCCGGCGACAGAGGCACCCAGCGACGGAGGCACCCGGCGACGGCGTCAGGGGCGCAGCAGGGGCAGCATCACCTGGTCGACGACCTCGGTCAGGTCCTCCTCGGTGATCTCCCGGCCGCCGATCTTCGACCGGTACATCATGAGCGCGGGCACGACGTCGGCGACGATGTCGCCGGTGGCGTCGGGCCGTACCTCACCGCGCTCGATGCCGCGCCGGACCACGTCGAGGATGCGCTGCTTGGTGGGTTCGACGACCCCTTCCATGATCAGCCGGACGAAGCAGTGGGCGGCCTCCTGGTCGCACTCGTCGATCACCGAGCGCAGCGCCAGCCCGCCGCGCGAGTACATCGCCTCGCGCATCCGCAGCACGAGGAAGACCAGGTCCTCCCGCAGGCCGCCGAGGTCCGGGACGTCCGGGACCTCGGGGAAGGCCGTCTGCAGGGCGTCCGCGACGAGTGCCTGCTTGGACGGCCACCGGCGGTAGACGGCCGCCTTGCCGGTCTGGGCACCGGCGGCGACGCCCTCCATGGTCAGCCCTCGCCAGCCCACCGTGCTCAGCTGCTCCAGGGCGGCCCCGAGGATCGCCCGCTCCAGGACGGGCCCGCGGCGGCGGGTGCCCGCTCCCTGCGACATGGCCATGCCACCTTCTCAATCGCTCGCTAGTGAACGCTTGCGTTCACTACAACCATCACCCTACTGTCGTACACAGTGAACGCGACCGTTCACTAAGTCACCGACTGGGGGACCTCGTGACGACTGGGCAACTCACCTCACCACGAAAGCCCGGAGCCGCGCGACGTGACGGCAGGCCGGGCATCGCACTCGCGGTGATCGCGGCCTGCCAGCTCATGGTCGTGCTGGACGCCACCATTGTGAACATCGCGCTCCCGCACATCCAGGACGCGCTCTCCTTCTCCACCACCGATCTGTCCTGGGTGCTCAACGCCTACACGCTCACCTTCGGCGGTCTGCTGCTGCTCGGCGGGCGCGCGGGCGACATCCTGGGACGGCGCAGGGTGTTCGTCTCCGGCATCCTGCTGTTCTCCTTCGCCTCGCTCCTCGGAGGCTTCGCGCAGGAGCCCTGGCAACTGCTCGCCGCACGCTCGCTGCAAGGCGTCGGCGGCGCGATAGCCTCGCCGACCTCGCTCGCGCTCATCACCACCAACTTCCCCGAGGGCCCGGCACGCAACCGGGCCTTCGGCGTGTTCGCCGCCGTCTCCGCGGGCGGCGGTGCCGTGGGGCTGCTGGCGGGCGGCATGCTCACCGACTGGCTCGACTGGCGCTGGGTGTTCTTCGTCAACGTGCCGATCGGGCTGCTGATCGCGTTCCTGGCGCCACGCTTCATCGGCGAGTCGCAGCGGCACCCGGGGCGGTTCGACGTCACCGGGGCCGTCACCTCGACGCTCGGCATGGCCTCGCTCGTCTACGGCTTCATCCGCGCCGCGCACTCGGGGTGGCGGGACACCCTCACCGTCTCCTCGTTCGCGGCCGCGGTCCTGCTGCTGGGCGCCTTCGTGGTCGTCGAGCGGCGGGCCCGGGAACCGATCACCCCGCTGCGGATGTTCGCCGACCGCAACCGCTCGGGCACCTACCTGATGATGCTGAGCCTGGCCGCCGCCATGTTCGGCATGTTCTTCTTCATCGTCCTCTTCGTGCAGAACGTGCTCGGCTACAGCCCCATAGCGGCGGGTTTCGCCTTCCTGCCGGTCACGGCCGCGATCGTGACCGGGGCCGGGCTGTCGACCCGCTTCCTGCCGGTGCTGGGGCCGAAGCCGTTCCTCGTCGCCGGCTCGGCGCTGACCGGTTCCGGGATGGCGTGGCTGACCCTGATCGACCCCGGCAGCAGCTACGTGGGCGGTGTCCTCGGCCCGATGCTGCTCTTCGGTTTCGGGATGGGCCTCAACTTCGTGACGCTGACCCTGACGGCCGTCTCCGGGGTCGCCCAGCACGAGGCGGGGGCCGCCTCCGGGCTGCTCAACGCGATGCAGCAGGTCGGCGGTTCGCTCGGGCTGTCCATCCTGGTGACGGTGTTCGGCACCGCGAGCCGCGACAAGGCCACCGGTCTCCTCCCGGACTTCCTCGCGCGCGCCACCCCCGAGCAGCAGGAGGCCTTCCGGCGGACGCACGAACTGCCGCCGCCGTGGGGCCACGAGGTGCTGGCGCACGGCATCTCGACCGCCTTCTACGCGGGCGTGGGGCTGGTCGCGCTGGCGCTCGTCACCGCGGTGTTCGTGATCCGGGTCCGCAGGAGCGACCTGGAGGCGCTCAGCGGCGGCGCGGGCGTGCCCGCGGCCTGACACCGGCGCCGCCGCCCGGCCCGAGGGGAGGCCGGGGCGGCGGCACACGGCGTTCGCGTCACGGGTACGCGGGGTCGCGCCAGTCGACGGAGAACCCGTCCAGACCCGCCGCGCGGCACGGCTGGTCGGCGGTCAGCGGCGGGCGCCCGTCGAGCAGGGACCGGGCCCGGACCTCGTCCAGGCTGGTGGTGTACCAGGCCTCGGTGCCGTCCTCGTAGAGGTGCTCGGCGATCTTCTCCAGGGCGCAGGAGCGCTGCGGCTCCGGCAGCCGGTCCAGCTCCGGGACGGCGTCCGCGGAGAGGTTCCGCAGATAGGCCAGGTCGATCTTGCCGCTGCTCTCGAAGCGGCTCACCTGCTGGCCGGCGATGAGCGCGTCGGGCGAGACCAGCCCGAAGGCCAGGACGGACGCCGCGGCGCTCACCACCACGGCACGCGGGAGCCAGCGCGCGCCGAACACCCCGGCCGCCATGACCAGGACGATCAGCAGCCCGAGCCACAGCTCCACACCCGCCACCGAGATCCGCAGCCGGGTCAGCCCGTACGCGTCCACGTAGAGGTCCATGCGGCGCAGCGCGGACGCGACCACGACCAGGGTCAGCACGCAGATCGTGCCGAGCACGGAACGCACGAGCAGGCGGTCGCGGTCGGTGCCGCGCGGCGCCCAGCGCAGCGCGAGGCCGATCACCGCGATGGTGAGCAGGGTGACGACGAGCAGTTGCCAGAAGCCCTGCCGCGCGTACTCCGCGTAGGTCAGGCCGGTCTGGGCGAGCACCTTCTCGTAGCCGCCGAAGAGCACCGCCAGCTGGACGGCGTTGAAGGCGGCGAACAGCCCGGCGAGGACGACCAGCGGGAGCGCCCACTCGGCGCGCCTGCGGGCGCGTCCCGGCGTGACCTCGATGCGGTCCCAGCGGCGCGGCGCCGCGGCGGTCCACGCGGCGCAGAGCGCGAACAGCGTGCCCACGGCGAGGAGCAGGACGCGCAGCGGCGCGTCGGTGACGGACACGTCCGGCATGAGGTCGGACAGCAGGTCGGCGAAGGCCGCGTCGGCCCCCGCGAAGAGCGCGCCGAAGACCACCAGGAGCACGGCGGTCACGCCGACGGTCTTCAGCATCGGCACCAGCCGGCCCCGGCCGCGCCCGGCCCGCTCCCGCAGCCCGCGCAGCGCCCAGCCGATCGCGGACGCCGGAGCGAACCACAGGCCGGCGCCGCCGAGCAGGACGCCGGGCCAGCGGCGGCCGCCGTGCAGCGCCAGCGAGCCCAGGAAGGCGGCGGCGACGACGGCCAGGAACGACGGCCACCAGGCGTCCCGCAGTGCCGGGACGAGCAGCAGCGTCAGGCCGGCCACCGCCCACAGCGCCGACCAGGGCCGCAGCCGCCGTCCGTGGTCGCGGGCGGCGACCGCGGCCGCGGCCACGGCGGGAACGGTGACCAGCAGCAGGTTGATCCCCAGGCCGCCGCGCAGCAGGGCCGAGGTCAGCACGCCGGTGAGCAGCGCCGCCCACAGTGCGGCGGGCCGCACGGCACGCGGGGTCCGCGGCCGGCTCGCGACCACCCAGGCCGGGGGCGGGGGCGGTGGTGGCGGCGTCCAGGGACGCGCGTACGGCGCCGCCGGAGGGGCGGGTGGACCGCTCTTCCGCGGTGGTGCCTGCGGGTGTGGCGGTGCGGACGCCTGCGCCGCCGGTGCGGCGTCGGACGGCGTGTCGGACATGAGAACCCCTCCCCGCCGGTCGCACGGCGGCCGGAGGCGGCACGCGGGACCGGATACTCGACTGCCGTCCGGTGAAGATCGGCCGGACGGCGTGGCCGACAGGCTAGGCGCGCCGGCCGGCCGCGCGAACGCGGTGCGGGCCGCACGACCGAGTCTGTGACAGGCCCGTGACAATGCAGGGGGTTGGGGACCTCGGGGGCGGGACCGGCGGACGGTCAGCCGGCGGGCAGCCACTCCGGGAGGGCCTCGCAGCGCTCCAGCCACTCGCGCGGGGGCTCGCCACCGGCCCCGGCGGCGATGATCCCGCCCACGATGGCGCAGGTGGTGTCCACGTCCCCGCCGGCGCGGGCGGTGGTCCAGAAGGCGCCCTCGTAGTCGCCGAGGCCGCGGGCGGCGGACCACAGGGCGAAGGGGACCGTGTCGTGGGCGCTGGTGCGCCGGCCGTTTCCGAGCACGGCCGCGACGGTGGCGACGTCGTCGTAGTCGAGCATGTCGACGGCGCGGCGCAGCCCGGCGTGCACGGCGCTGCGCGGCAGCAGCGCCACGACGCGCGTGATGAGGTCGGCGGGGGCGCCGGGGCCGGCCGGGTCCGCGGCGAGCGCGGCGGCGGCGGCCACGGCCATCGCCCCCACGACGGCCTCGCGGTGCTGGTGGGTGGTGTACGCCGACAGTTCGGCCTGTTCGGCGGCCTTCTCCGGCTCGCCTGCGTACCAGGCACCCAGGGGCGCCACGCGCATGGCGGCGCCGTTGCCCCAGGAACCCTGGCCGTTGAACATCTCGGCGGCCAGCGTGCGCCAGTCGGCGCCCTCCTGCCGGATCAGCCGCAGCATCCGGTTCACGCCGGGCCCGTAACCGCGGTCGAAGTCGTGGTGCGCCGCGAAGGAGGCGGCCAGGGCGTCCTGGTCGATCGTGCCGCGCGAGTCCAGGACCGCGACGACCGAGCACGCCATCTCGGTGTCGTCCGTCCACTGCCAGGTCCCCGGCGGCAGCGTGCGGCCCTGCAGGGCCGGGTAGTGGGCCGGCACGAAGAACTGGGAGCCGAGGGCGTCGCCCAGGGCGAGACCGTGCAGGCTGGACAGGGCGCGGCGGCGTGGGAGGTCATGCGGGTCAGCGGTCATGGCGGGAGAACTCTGACATCCGGTGCCACCCGGGTCAATCGTCCTGTGCGCAATCTCACCCGTGATATCGCGCCAGGTCGGAGTCGGTGGTCCGCCAGCGGGAGAAGGGCCGGTCGAGCCCGTACCGGCCGTCGGGCTCGGCGAGCAGCATCCGTGTCTCGCCGTTGTCGGGGTTCGACAGGCACTCGAACTCGTCGACGGTCCAGTGGAACCACCGCATGCAGAACAGCCGCATGGTGAGCCCGTGGGTGACGAGCAGGACGTTCGGCGGGAACTCGGGCTTGTCGAAGGCGCGGTAGAGCGTCTCCAGGAAGGACCCGACGCGGTCGTAGACGTCCGCCCCGGACTCGCCCTGGGCGAAGCGGTAGAAGAAGTGGCCGTAGGCGTCCCTGGCCTTGCGCTGCCGCTGCACGTCCTCGGCGTCCTGGTAGTTCCCCCAGTCCTGCTCGCGCAGCCGGGGCTCCTCCTTGGCCCGGGTACGGCACGGGTCGAGGCCGAGCAGGTGGAAGGTCTGATGCGTCCGGCGATATGGCGAGACGAAGGCCTGCACGCGCTCCTCGCCGAACAGCTCGCGCAGCTCCCGGCCCGCCGCGCGGGCCTGCTCCTCGCCCCTGGTGGTGAGGGTCAGCGCGTGGTCGGGCACCCGCTCGTAGATCGTGTCGTCGGCATTGCCCTGGGACTCTCCGTGCCTGATGAGCACTATGCGACGCGGTCGGGCCATGGCCTCACTGTAATTCGTGCGCGCGAGCAGGGTCGCGGCGGGCACCCGCTCGGCCCGCCGGCCGGCCGCCGTCTCCCCCGATTGTCAGTGGCGTACCTCAGACTCAGCATGAAGAGGGGGGCGCGTTCGCGCGCCACGGTTGGAGGCCGCCATGAAGACCACGTCGTTCGTTCCCGGCACACCCTGCTGGACCGATCTGAGCAGTCCCGACATCGAGGCCTCCCGCGCGTTCTACGGCGGCCTGTTCGGCTGGGACTCCCAGGCGGGTCCCCCGGAGGCCGGCGGCTACACCTTCTTCAGCCTGCGCGGCGAGCACGTGGCGGCCGTCGGCCCGGTGATGGCCGAGGGCGACCGGCCGCGGTGGATCACCTACATGGCCACGAACGACGTGACCGACACCGCCAAGGCGGTCGAGGCCGCGGGCGGCTCGGTGTGCGTGCCGCCGATGACGGTCTTCGACCAGGGCGGCTTCGCACAGTTCACGGACCCGCACGGCGCGGAGTTCGCCGCGTGGCAGCCGGGCCGGTTCAGCGGGGCGGGCCTGCTCGACGAGCCGGGCGCGCTGTGCTGGATCGAGCTCAACACCCGGGACGTGGACGGCTCCCGCGCCTTCTACCGCGAGGTGTTCGGCTGGACGGGCGAGACCCATCCGTTCGGCGGGGACAGCTCCTACACCGAGCTCGAAGTGGAGGGCGCGGGAAGGAAGTTCGGCGGCATCCTGCTGATGAACGACGCCTGGCCGCCGGAGATACCCCAGCACTGGATGCACTACTTCTCCGTCGCCGACACCGACGCGGCCGCCGCCCGCGCCACCGAGCTCGGGGGCAGCGTCTCCGTGCCGCCGTTCGACCTGGAGCACGTCGGACGGGTCGCCGTGCTCGACGACCCGCACGGCGCGTACTTCTCGGTGATCACCCGCCCGTCCGCGCGGGGCGGGGAGGGCTGAGGCGGGCGGCGCCGGGGACGGTCCCCGGTCGCCGTGGCGTCATATCGACCAGGCCTGTTCCAGGTCGACGACGTCCCCGGCGACGGTGAGCACGTCGGCGTCGAGATCCGCCCGTTCGGACAGTCGCAGGATGGAACCGTCCCGGTACTTGGCGTGCTCGGAGGTCGAGTCCCACATCGACAGCACCAGGAAGTCGGACTCGGGGCCCTGTGCGAAGACCCCGCGCAGCATCCCCGGGGAGCCGGCCATGGCCGGGTTCCAGACCTTCTCCTGCATCAGCACGAAGTGCTCGACGCGGTCCGGACGCACCTTGCAGTGCGCCAGGCGCAGCAGGTCGCCGTCGGCGAAGCGGGGCCGGAAGCCGACCTTGACGTCCAGGCGGTGCTCGAAGAGCTTGACGCCAAGGCTCTCGTAGGTGCCGGCCTGGGCGGCCGCGAGGCGGTCGTGCGCACCGGCCATGAAGGCCTCGTAGTAGTCGCGGTCCTCCCAGAACGCGAAGAGGTGCGCGACACCCGGCTGACTGCGGCTCCAGCCGCCGCCCTGCCCCCGGAACCCCGGCTCCCCCATGAGCCCGTTGGCCCATTTCCGCTGCCCGCGCTCGAATCCGGCGCGATCGACGATTCCGCAGCGAATCCACTTCACCAGCACCGCGCCATCCTACGGCCCGCCGGCGGGGCTTCCGCCCCATCGGAGGAGCAACTCCCCTGAAAGGGGGCGGAATACGATCACGACATGGACACCCTGTACCCGCGCCTGCTCGTCGAGGACTTCGACACCGCCGTCCGCTTCTGGACCGCCGCCCTGCGCGACCTGCTCGGTACGGAACCCGTCAAGGTGATCCCGCAGGCCGGTTACGCCAACTGGGACCTGGGCGGTGAGGCGGCCCTCACGCTCTTCTCCCGCGCCGCGCTCGCCAGGGCCATCGGCACCGACGCCCTTCCCGCGCACGCCCCCGCGCAGGACGCGTCGATGCTCGTCCTGCGGGTCGACGACGTCGAGGCGGCCGCGGGCAAGCTGACCGCCCACGGTGCCGCCGTCCTCGCCGGGCCCCAGGACCGGCCCGCATGGGGCCCCGGACTGCGGACCGCGCACCTGCGGACCCCGGACGGCGCCCTCGTGGAACTCCAGTCGTACTGACCGGACCCAGGAAAGCAAGACCGAAAGAGATAGTCCGCAACAAAACAATCTGCTAGCGTCACACCTGGGTGTCCCGACGACCAGGAGACGACGCCATGCCTTTACGCGCACGCACCTCGCAGCCCCTACGCGCACGCACCTCACCCACGGCCGCAACCGCGGCGACCACGGCAACCAAGGCAATCGGGGAAGCCGCCCCCGGCCACCGCTCCCGCGGGCCGGCCCTCGCGGTCCTGTGCGCCGGGATGCTGATGATCGTGCTGGACGGCAGCATCGTCACCGTCGCGCTCCCCGCCATCCAGCGCGACCTGCGCTTCTCCCCCGCCGACCTGACCTGGACGGTCAACGCCTACATGATCGCCTTCGGCGGGCTGCTCCTGCTGTCCGGACGGCTCGGCGACCTCCTCGGACGCAAGCGGATGTTCGTCGCGGGACTGGCCGTCTTCACCGCCGCCTCGTTCCTGTGCGGCGTCGCCGGCGACCAGGCCGTGCTCATCGCGGCGCGCTTCCTCCAGGGCGTCGGCGGCGCGATGACCTCGGCCGTCAGCCTCGGCCTGCTCGTCACGCTCTTCCCCGAACCCCGCGAACGCGGCCGGGCCATCGGCGCGTTCAGCTTCGTCGGCGCCGCCGGGGCATCGATCGGGCAGGTGCTCGGCGGCGTGCTCACCCAGGCCGTCAGCTGGCACTGGATCTTCTTCATCAACCTGCCCATCGGGGCGGCCGCGGCGCTGCTGGCCGTCCGCGTGCTGGAGCCCGACCCCGCGCGGCCCGCGGCCTGGGGCGCCGACGCGCTCGGCGCGTTCCTCGTCACGACCGGCTTGATGACCGGCGTCTACACGATCGTCCAGACCGGTGGCCACGGCTGGTCATCCGGCCGCACCCTCGGTCTCGCCGCCCTGTCCGTCGCGCTCCTCGCGGGCTTCGTGCTCCGGCAGGCGACGGCGGCGGCCCCGCTGCTGCCGCTGCGCATGTTCCGCTCGCGGGAGGTCTCCGGGGCCAATCTCGTCCAGGTGCTGATGGTCTCCGCGCTCTTCGGGTTCCAGATCCTCGTGGCGCTCTACCTGCAGGACGTCCGGGGCTACGGTGCCGCGGCCACGGGACTGGCCATGCTGCCCGCCGCCGTGTCCATCGGTGCCGTCTCGCTGCTGCTGTCCGCCCGGCTCAGCGCGCGCTTCGGCGAGCGCCGCGTCCTGCTCGCGGGGCTCGCCCTGCTGGTGGTCGCGCTCGGCCTGCTCACCCGGCTGCCGGTGCACGCCGGCTACGCCGCCGACCTGCTGCCCACGATGCTGCTCGCGGCCGGCTTCGGCCTCGCCGTCTCGGCGCTGACCGTGCTCGGCATGTCGGGTGCGGGGCCGCGGGACGCGGGCGTCGCCTCGGGCCTGTTCAACACCACCCAGCAGGTGGGCGGCGCACTCGGGGTCGCCGTGCTGTCCACCCTCGCCGGCTCCCGCGCCCAGGACCTCGTGGCCGCGGGGCACGAGGAGGCGGCCGCCCTCACCGGGGGCTTCCGCCTCGCCTTCGGCACCGGGGCGGCCCTCCTCGCGGCGGCCTTCGTGCTCGCGCTGGTGATGCTGCGACCACGGCGTGAACCGGACGCCGCCGCGCGGGCCTGAGGACGACCGGCCGGTCCCGGACCCCGCGGGGTCCGGGACCCGCGGGGCTCCGCGCGCAGCGCCGTCCCTCACTCCTGCGACGGGGCCGCGAACACCGACAAGTACTCCTCGGTGCGGAAGCCCGCCGACGCGTACACGGCCTCGCCCATCGCGCTCGCGTACAGGTAGGCCGTGGAGGCGCCGGCGGCGCAGCCCGCGCGGACCAGCTCCATGGTGACGGCCCGCCCGTAGCCGCGGCGCCGGTGGCCCGGGAGCGTGGAGACGTTGAAGATCCCGTTGAGGTCGCCGCGGACCGCCGTCATGCCCGTCCCGACCGGCACGCCGCCGGCTTCCGCCAGGTAGAACGTGACCCCGTCCAGCCGGCCCATCGCCGGATCGGCGAACAGCCCGAACACCTCGCGCGGCACCCCGAAGCCCTCCGCCATGACCTCGGCGTACAGGCCGAGCCCGGCGGCGTCCAGCGCCCGCACCTCGAGGGACTCCGCGGGCGTCCGCGGCGGCACGCCGTGGTCGGGCCACCTGACCATGAGCGGGCTGCGGTGGAGGTCGGTGAGGCCGTGCCGTGCCGCCTCCCGGGTGACGAGCCGTCCCGGTACCCCGCGGACCTGGATGCTCCACGGGACCTCCCACCGCTCGGACTCCGCCAGCGCGGCAAGGTCGTCCGCGAGCGGTTCGGGGCTGGGGCTGAACACGCCGTTGAGGGAGGCGACCGGCGCCCCCGAGACGGCCAGCACGGCGTCGCCCCGGCCCCTTCGGGCGTGCCCGGTGGCGACCGTCGCCAGGGCCTCCACGAGGTCGGCGTAGGCGGCCGCGATGGGCCCGAGCGGATCGTGCACGGCGGTCACGGGGAACCCGCCTTCCTGTGGCTGCGGAGGTAGGCGGCCGGGGTGGCCCCGTACACCGACTTGAAGTGCCTGATGAAGTGGCTGGCGTCGGAGAAGTGCCAGCGTGCCGCGACCTCGGACATCCCGGTCGTGCTGCCGCGGTCCAGGAGTTCGTCGTGCGCCTTCTGCAGACGTCGGCGCCGGGCGAACGACATGACGGAGTCGTTGGACGCCGAGAAGCACCGGTGCAGGGTCCGGAGGGACACCCCGACGCTGCGGGCGACCATCGGGGGCGACAGTTCGCCGCTCTCGAGGTTCTGCTCGATGACGTTCCTGGCGGCGACCACGACGGCCTGCGGGTGGTCGCCGAGTCCCGGACCCGGCCGTTCGGAGATCATCCGGGAGAACAGCGTGGCCGAGGCCTCCCGGGCCATGTCCCGCGCGGCCGGCGACCCCTCGAGGTCGTCGCTGCTCCTCCTGATCGCGTCCAGGAAGTTGAGCAGGAAGCGGACCTCGGGGACGTCGGCGTCCGACAGGTACGCCTGACCGAGCACCCGGGGCGACCCGATCCGGGGGACCACGAGGTGCCGCGGGATCGAGACGACGTGCGCGGTCGTCGCCGGCGCGCACGAGAACTCCCAGGAGGCCTTCGTGTCGCGAATGCATATCTGCCCGGGCTTGACGGAATGCCGCTTCTTCCCGTCCTGGAACTCGATCCAGCCCGAGGTCACCAGATCGGCGACGATCGGGTCCTGGTCCAGGTTGTTCCCCGACACCCCGGTCAGCGAATCGCAGTAGACCCGGGCGGAAAGCAGCCCGTCGATGAGATGACCGTTCGCGACGAAACGGAATCCACGGGGAACGGCGAAATGGGGGACGGAAAGACGGATGAGGTGCGAGAACGGGCCGCGCTCCCACTCCCGGAAGTGCCGTTCCGAAGCCTGCGCCTGTTCGGCCGTCAAACTCATGTCGGCCCGATAATCTATGGAGCCCCCGCGATGCTGCGCGCAGTCCACCGTTCCCGCCAATCGCTGATCTTTCACCTGCACCCTCTCGGCCGGGTGTGCGTACCGAGGCCGCGACCCGGATGACAACGTTATCCAGCCCGGGATCCGGCCCTGTACGGCCACCCACGGTCGGTCATCGAAACCCTTGAGGCAATTCCTATTCCCCTTGCGGCGGACACGTCATCCGGGCCCCATTGCCCACCGGTCGCCCGCGACCGGGATCGCCGCCCACGGCCCGCCCCGGGAGCGCAGCACGGCCCACGGCATTGTCGCCCATGCGGCGTCCCCGGAAATAGTACGGCCGCGCCAGGACCGGCACTCCGCGTGACGGGGGCGCGGCACCCGCATTCCATCGCCGTCGGTCCGCGGCCGGTGGCCGTCCGCCGCGGCGCTCGCCGGCCGGGAAATGGAATGCCCGTGCCAGGAATGGAAGGGGAGCGCCAATTCGATCGAATCACGGCGGGAGCTTGCCTGAGCATCCCTCAGAATGCTTGCATCAGCGCCTGGTTCAGATGGACGTCGAAGGGGACAGCACGCGATGAATCCGGCTGTGTCGATCCGCCGGGTACGCCTCGCCCTGGCCGTGCTCAGCCTCGCGCTGTTCGTCCAGACGGGTTCCTGGCTCCTGTACGACGTCGCCGCTCGCGGTCTGCCCGGCGCGTGGTCGCTGTGGACGACCGGCAGCGCGCCCGGCCTCGCGGCGACGACCTCGCTGGACCTGGGCCTCGCGGCACTGCAGCTCGCGGCCGGCCTGGCGGCGCTCGACCGGACCCGGGGCGCCGGCGGACTCCTGGTCGCCTCGTGCGCGGCGACGCTCGGCTTCCGCCTCCCCACGGTCTGGTACGTCCTCCTCGACTCCCCCTCCGACCCCTGGTTCGGGGGCCTCAGCGGTCCCTCGGTGAGCGTCGTCGGGGGCACCGCCGCGCTCGCGGTGATGCTCGCCCTCGTCCTGGGGGCGCTGCTGTACCTGGCCCGGCGGATGGAGTACGAGGCCGCCGCCGCGGAGGCGTCGGCCGCCGGCGGAATACGGCCGGTGAAGGTCACGGCCACCACCTCGGGGCTGCTCCTCGCGGTGCTGAACGTCTTCTACATCGGGAGGAACGCGGTGACGGCCTTCCAGGTGGGCCCCGGCACGCTCGGCGACCTGCTCGTGGGCAAGGGGACGGGACGAGCGGTCCTCGGCGTCTCCGCCCCGTACCAGTGGGCCTGCCTGACGGTGCTGTGCGGTGCCGGGATGCTCTTCGCCGCCCGGCGCCGTCCCGTCGCGACCGGGTTCTCCGTGGGCCTGGCGCTGTTCATGATGCCCTCGGCGTTCACCGAGCTGTGGGCGTACGCGGTGGGCGCGACGGCGCAGACCCTGGTGGACACCTCCCAGGACCTGCTGGAGCTCGTCGGTTCCGCGGCCGTGGTCGCCCTCGTCGCCGGGGACGTCCGTCGCGACCGCCGTCCGGCGGCCCGCGCCGCGGAGGAGGCCGTGCCCTCGGTGCCGGCCGGGCCCGGCCGGGTCGGCGTCGCCACGGGGCACGACGGCGAGCCGTCGGACGGCTGAGGCCTCAGGGCGTGTCCTGCCGGAACCCGTCGACGGCGTTGTCGAAGACGGCCCGGTAGGAGGCCCAGCGGTCCGACGGCGCGGAGAGGTAGACCGTGAACTCCTGCCCGCCGGGCTCCCCGAAGCCGAGGTCGATCGCCCGGAAGCCGCGGGCGCTCCCCTGGAAGGTGAACTCCCATATCGCGGCGGGCTTCCCGCGCCAGCGGGTGCTCTGCATCCGCAGCCGCTCGTAGCCGCGCAGGTCGGGGACCATCTGTGCCTCGACGTCCTCGAAGTGCCGGAGCGGACTGGGGCCCGCGAAGTCGAGCGCGGCGACCCGCAGGCCCACGAGCCCCGTCGGGTCGACGTAGACGAACTGCCGCCCGTCGTCGCTCACCTGACGCTTCCAGCCGTCCGGCACGGGGACGGAGAAGCCGCGCTCCCGTTCCTCGGCGAGGTGGTAGCCCTCGGGGACCGGGGGCGGGGTGTGGGCCGGCGTCGGCCGTACGGAAGGACGGGCCGTGGCGGAGGCCGCGGGGGACACGTCCGGCGTGCTCGCGGCGGACGCGGAACGGGACGGGCCCGCCCCTGTACGGTCCACGTCGCGCAGGAGCGGCACGGCGTACGCCCCACCCCCGGCGAGGGCGGGCACCAGGAAGGCGGCGGCCCACAGCGGGGCACGCCGCCCGCGGGCACGCGGCCCGGGCACGGAGGCGGACACAGGGGAAGGGACGGGCGCGGTCACCGAACCGCCTGCCCCGGAACGCCCGGCGCGGGCCGGGCCGGCGGGGGACACGAGGCCGTCACGGGGGACGCTCTCGGTTTCGGTCTCGGTCTCGGCGGCGCACGCCCGCAGCATCCGCTCGGCCTCCGGCGCCGACAACCGGCCCTGCGGCTCCCGCACCAGCAGCCCGGCGATCACCGGCCCCAGCGGGCCCGCGT
>NZ_JBEXYN010000037.1:55066-84366 GCF_040630935.1 Streptomyces sp. NPDC005722 | reverse complement strand
TTCCGTTGTGGGGGGGGGGGGGGGCGGGCCGGGGGGGGGCCGCCGGGGGGGGGGGGGGGGGGGGCCGCCCCCCCCCCCCCCCACGGGGGGTGGCTCGTCACGGGGGCAGCGCCGGTGGGGCCGCCGGCGTACGGCGGCGTGCCCGCCGTATGGCACAATGGTCAGCTGAGCACTCGGCAGCCGTGCAGGACCCCTCTCTCCTTCGGCTGACGCGTCCGTCGGGCGAACCGGCTCCACAACCCCACGTGGCGGTCCGGCCTGCCCAACCACGTCAACACCAGGAGAACCCACTCCCGTGGCAGTCAAGATCAAGCTGAAGCGTCTGGGCAAGATCCGTTCGCCTCACTACCGCATCGTCGTCGCCGACTCCCGTACCCGCCGTGACGGCCGGGCCATCGAGGAGATCGGTCTGTACCACCCCGTGCAGAACCCGTCGCGCATCGAGGTCAACGCCGATCGCGTCGCGTACTGGCTGGGTGTCGGCGCGCAGCCGACCGAGCCCGTGCTCGCCATCCTGAAGAAGACCGGCGACTGGCAGAAGTACAAGGGCGAGCCGGCTCCGGCCCCGCTCCTGGTCGCCGAGCCCAAGGCCGACAAGCGCGCCCTCTTCGAGGCCGCCGCCAAGGACGCCGGTGACGAGCCCAAGGGTGAGGCCATCACCCAGAAGGCCAAGAAGTCCGACAAGAAGGACGAGGCCGCCGAGGCGGCCGAGTCGACCGAGGCCTGATCGTGCTCGAGGAGGCCCTCGAGCACCTGGTCAAGGGCATCGTCGACAATCCCGACGAGGTGCAGGTCGCCGCGCGCACCCTGCGTCGCGGGAAGGTCCTCGAGGTCCGGGTGCACCCCGACGACCTCGGCAAGGTGATCGGCCGCAACGGCCGCACCGCCCGCGCCCTGCGCACCGTCGTGGGCGCGATCGGCGGACGGGGTGTCCGCGTCGACCTGGTCGACGTGGACAACGTCCGCTGAGGTACGCAGCACCGGCACGGGCCGGGGGTGGCTCTTGGGCCGCCCCCGGCCCGTGGTCTTATCCGACACGTGAGCACAGGAGCGCGAACAAGTGCAGCTGGTAGTGGGACGCATCGGCCGCGCCCATGGCATCAAGGGCGAGGTCTCGGTGGAGGTGCGCACCGACGAGCCGGAACTGCGGCTCGCCCCGGGCGCCGTGCTCGTCACGGACCCGGCCTCGGCCGGCCCGCTCACCGTCGAGACCGGCCGGGTGCACAGCGGCCGGCTGATGCTGCGCTTCGCGGGCGTCAAGGACCGCACCGGCGCCGAGGCGCTGCGCAACGTCCTGCTCATCGCCGACGTCGACCCTGACGAGACGCCCGAGGACCCCGAGGAGTTCTACGACCACCAGCTGGTCGACCTCGACGTGGTCACCACCGACGGGACCCCGGTCGGCCGGATCAAGGAGATCTCCCACCTGCCCTTCCACGACCTGCTGGTCGTCGAACGGCCGGACGGCAGCGAGGTCATGGTGCCGTTCGTCGCCGAGATCGTCCCCGAGATCGACCTGGAGCAGCAGCGCGCGGTCGTCGACCCCCCACCCGGACTGCTGGACGAGATCGAGGACGAGGCCGACGACGTTGCCGACGGCGAGACCGGGGCCGAGGCGGAGCGGTAGGACCATGCGCATCGACGTCGTCACGATCTTCCCCGAGTACCTGGAGCCGCTGAACGTCTCCTTGGTCGGCAAGGCCCGCACGCGCGGCCAACTGGACGTACGCGTCCACGACCTGCGCGAGTGGACCCACGACCGGCACAACACGGTCGACGACACCCCGTACGGCGGCGGGCCCGGCATGGTCATGAAGCCCGAGCCGTGGGGCGAGGCCCTGGACGCGGTCCTGGAGTCGGGCGAGGGCGCACCCGTGCTGGTCGTCCCCACCCCGAGCGGCCGTCCCTTCACGCAGGAGCTCGCGGTCGAGCTGTCCGGGAAGCCCTGGCTGGTCTTCACCCCGGCCCGCTACGAGGGCATCGACCGCCGGGTCATCGAGGAGTACGGCGACCGGTTCGACGTCCGCGAGGTCTCCATCGGCGACTACGTGCTGGCCGGTGGCGAGGCCCCGGTCCTGGTGATGGTCGAGGCGGTCGCCCGGCTGCTGCCGGGCGTGCTCGGCAACGCCGAGTCCCACCGCGACGACTCCTTCGCCCCCGGCGCCATGGCCGACCTGCTGGAGGGCCCGGTCTTCACCAAGCCCCCGGTCTGGCGCGACCGCGGGGTGCCGGAGGTGCTGCTCAGCGGCCACCACGGCAAGGTCGCCCGCTGGCGCCGCGACGAGGCCTTCCGCCGTACCTCGGAGAACCGTCCCGACCTGATCGAGCGCTGCGACCCCGCGACCCTCGACAAGAAGGACCGCTCCATGCTCGCCGCGCTCGGCTGGGTCGTCGGCGAGGACGGGCGATTTGGGCGCGTGCCGGAGTCCGTGGAAGAATAGGCGGCTGCCGCTGTGCGTCCGGCGTGCGCCCCTGCCACAGGGGGACATGACGACCGTCCGACGTCGCGGCACTCGTATCACCACCACGATCCGCCGATGACCTGTGGCATGGGCGAAGAAAGCAGACGAACATGTCCCACCTGCTCGACTCCGTCGACGCCGCGTCGCTGCGCAGCGACGTCCCGGCCTTCCGCCCGGGTGACACCGTCAACGTCCACGTCCGCGTGATCGAGGGCAACCGCTCCCGTATCCAGCAGTTCAAGGGCGTTGTCATCCGTCGCCAGGGCGCAGGCGTCCGTGAGACCTTCACGGTCCGCAAGGTCTCCTTCAGCGTCGGCGTCGAGCGCACCTTCCCGGTGCACAGCCCGATCTTCGAGAAGATCGAGCTCGTGACCCGCGGTGACGTGCGTCGCGCCAAGCTGTACTACCTCCGTGAGCTGCGCGGCAAGGCCGCGAAGATCAAGGAGAAGCGCGACAACTGAGTCCGGCCGGCACATGCGGGGCCCTATAGGCTCTGCGCCTGATGGACACAGAGGTACACCTTCCGGAGCGCGACCGCTCAGATCCCGCCGAACAGCGGGATGAGCGGTCGCGCTTCGGCGTACGTACACAGCGGTACGCGCTCCTGGTCGTCGCGGCCGCCGCCGTGGTGGCGCTGGTCAACGTGTTCGTGGCGCAGCCCTTCGAGATCCCCAGCGGGTCGATGGAGAACACCCTGCGGTCCGGGGACCGCGTGCTGGTCAACAAACTGGCGTACCGTTTCGGCAGCACGCCCGCCAGGGGTGACATCGTGGTCTTCGACGGCAAGGGGTCGTTCGTGCAGGGCTCCGGCGGCACCGACTTCGTCAAGCGGGTCGTCGGTGTCGGCGGGGACCGGGTGACCTGTTGCGACGACAGCGGTCGGATCACCGTCAACGGGCGGCCGCTGGACGAGACCTATCTTTATCCCGGGGACACGCCGTCCCGGGTAGCGTTCGACATCGAGGTGCCGGAGGGGAGGCTGTGGGTGATGGGTGACCACCGTGCCGACAGCCGGGATTCCCGCGACCACCTCGGCGACCCCGGAGGGGGCACGGTTCCGGTGGACGAGGTGATCGGCCGGGCGGAGGCGACCATATGGCCGCTGGGCCGCCGTCGGTCCCTGGACGGCGCCCATGGCTAGCCGCGGCCGGGCGCAGCCCGGTCAGCCGAGCCGCGCCGAGTACCTGGGCGAGGAGCCGGCGGGTCCGCGCAGGGGTGGTGGCCGGGCCGAGCGGCGCAAGCTGGCGCGGAAGGTCAAACGCCGGCGCCGGCGTTCGGCCGCCAAGGAGATACCCCTGCTCATCGGGGTCGCGCTGCTGATCGCGCTGGTGCTGAAGACCTTCCTGCTGCAGGCCTTCGTCATCCCGTCGGGTTCGATGGAGCAGACGATCAGGATCGGCGACCGCGTGGTCGTCGACAAGCTCACGCCCTGGTTCGGCTCGCGTCCGCAGCGCGGTGACGTGGTGGTCTTCAAGGACCCCGGCAACTGGCTGGAGGGCGAACAGGCCCAGTCCGGCGAGGACCCGGTGGTCGTCAAGCAGGTCAAGGAGTTCTTCACCTTCATCGGGTTGCTGCCGTCCGCGGACGAGCAGGACCTGATCAAGCGCGTGGTCGCGGTCGGCGGCGACACGGTGAAGTGCTGTGACGCCCAGGGCAGGATCACCGTCAACGGGACCCCGCTGGACGAGCCCTACATCCACCCGGGGAACCCGCCGTCGGAGATCAAGTTCACGGTCCACGTGCCCGCGAACCGGCTCTTCGTGATGGGCGACCACCGCTCCAACTCCGCGGACTCGCGCTTCCACCTCAAGGACGCCGGCAACGGCACCGTGCCCGAGAACATGGTGGTCGGCAGGGCCTTCGCCGTGGCCTGGCCGATGGGCCACTGGGCGGGACTGAAGGAACCGGCGACGTACTCCGGCGTCGCCGCCCCCGGGGGCTCGGGCGCGTCTGCCGCGAGGGCCGGCCCGGGAGTGGCAACATCCAACAATCGGCAAGGAATGACCCCGCTCCCGACTCCTGCGGAACTTCCGCTCGTTATGGGATTGGTGGGCCTGCGCCGCACATGGCGCGGGCGGCAGCGCGCAGCAAGTCGAGTAAGGAGTGGATGTGGGGGACCTGGTGGTCGGCGCAAGGTCCGGACGCGAAGAGCCGGAGGATCGGGACCCCACGTCGGGCGGCTCGGCTGGCGACGGCGAGGCGCAGCTCGGAAAGAAGGGCCCGGACGCGGGCGCGGAGACCTCGGAAGGCGCGGGGACCTCCGAAGAGGCGGGCGAAACGGACGGCCGTGACGGCGGCGGGGAGAAGAAGCAGCAGCGTTCGTTCTGGAAGGAACTCCCGCTGCTGATCATCATCGCCCTCGCGCTGGCGTGGCTGATCAAGACCTTCCTGCTGCAGGCGTTCTCCATCCCGTCGGCGTCGATGGAGAACACCCTGAGGATCGGCGACCGCGTCCTGGTCGACAAGCTCACGCCCTGGTTCGGCTCCGAGCCCGAGCGCGGCGAGGTCGTGGTCTTCCACGACCCGGGCGGCTGGCTCGGCGAAACCGTCCCGGTGGACACCAACCCGGTGACGGGCGCGATCCAGAAGGGACTGAGCTTCGTCGGCCTCATGCCGTCCGCGGAGGAGAAGGACCTGATCAAGCGGGTCATCGCGGTCGGCGGCGACACGGTGGAGTGCAAGGGCACGGGCCCCGTGAAGGTGAACGGCAAGGCGCTGGACGAGCCGTACGTTTACCCCGGGAACACGCCGTGCGGCGACCGCCCGTTCGGTCCGATCAAGGTCCCGCAGGGCCGCATCTGGGTGATGGGCGACCACCGTCAGGACTCCCTGGACTCCCGTTACCACCAGAACCTCCCGGGCAACGGCACGGTCTCGGTGGACGAGGTCGTCGGACGCGCGGTCGTCGTGGCATGGCCGATCAGCAACTGGTCCACCCTTCCCGTGCCCAGCACCTTCGACCAGCCCGGCATCAGCGCGGCGGCCGCCGGTCTGCCGGCCGCGGGCGGACTGGCCGGCGCGGTCCCGCTGGTCATGTGGCGGCGGCGCCGTCTGATCAACCGGGCCGGGTGACAGGGCTGCCCCCGGTCCGTACCCCCGGGTAGGGTGCGGACGCATGAGCACGAGCACAGGCACGGGCACGCGCACGGCGACGGGGCGAGCGGGCGGACAGGGCGGCGGACGGACCGGACGAATAGTCTCCGGTCTGGCCGTCGCCCTCGGCTGCGTCCTCTTCCTCGGCGGTTTCGTCTGGGGAGCGCTGGTCTACCGGCCGTACACCGTCCCCACCGGATCGATGACCCCGACCGTGGACGCGGGCGACAAGATCCTCGCCCAGCGGATCGACGGATCCGAGGTGCGGCGCGGGGACGTCGTGGTCTTCACCGATCCGCTCTGGGGCGACGTCCCCATGGTCAAGCGGGTCGTGGCGGTCGGCGGTGACGAGGTGGCCTGCTGCGACAAGCAGGGGCGGCTCACGGTCGGCGGGAAGCCGGTCGACGAGCCGTACCGCCTGGACACCGACGGTCCGGCCTCCCCGACCCCCTTCTCGGCCACCGTGCCCCGGGGCAACCTCTTCATGATGGGCGACAACCGCGCCACGTCCGAGGACTCCCGCCTGCGCCTCGGCGACTCCGACAACGGCTCCGTGCCGCGCAGCACGGTGTCCGCGCGGGTCGACGGCGTCGCCTGGCCGTTCGGCCGCGCGGGCATGCTGGAGCGGACCGGTGCCTTCGCCGCCCTGCCGGGCGACGGTCCCTCGGGTCCCGGCCCGCTGCGCACGGTGGGCGTGGCGATCGCGGCCGGCGTGGTCCTGATCTTCGCGGGCGCGGCCTACGGCCCGGTCGCGGACCGGGCCCGGCGGCGGAAGGCGGCGCGATAACCATGCGACGGCGTGCCGCCCGGGTCATCCTGCTCGACCCCTCCGACCGGATCCTGCTGCTGCACGGGTACGAGCCGGACGACCCCTCCGTCACCTGGTGGTTCACCCCGGGCGGCGGCGTCGAGGAGGGCGAGAGCCTGGAGGCCGCGGCGCGTCGCGAGCTGGCCGAGGAGACCGGGATCACCACGGCCCTGCTGGGGCCGGTGTTGTGGGAGCGCTCGTGCGCCTTCGTCTTCGACGGCCGGGACTGGGAGCAGGACGAGTGGTACTACCTGGCCCGCACCGACGACCTCCGGGTGCACACCAGCGGCCTCACGGAACTGGAACGGCGCAGCGTGCACGGCCTGCGGTGGTGGACCTGCGAGGAACTGCTCGCCTCGCATGAGACGGTGTACCCGACCAGGCTCGCCGGGCTGCTGCGCACGCTGCTCGACGAAGGTCCCCCATTGTCCCCGATTCACCTGGGGACGGAGCGTGACTGACGCACAATGGGGGGACGTACGGCTGAAGGGGAACATGCCATGAGCGCCGAGGACCTCGAGAAGTACGAGACCGAGATGGAGCTGAAGCTCTACAGGGAGTACCGGGATGTCGTCGGCCTGTTCAAGTACGTGATCGAGACGGAGCGTCGTTTCTACCTCACCAACGACTACGAGATGCAGGTGCACTCGGTCCAGGGCGAGGTGTTCTTCGAGGTCTCCATGGCCGACGCGTGGGTGTGGGACATGTACCGGCCGGCCCGCTTCGTGAAGCAGGTGCGCGTGCTGACGTTCAAGGACGTGAACATCGAGGAGCTGAACAAGGCCGACCTCGACCTGCCCTCGGACGACTCCGGCTTCAACGGCTGAGGCCGCCGGGGCCGCGGGGGCGCCCGGCGATCCGTCGGGGGTCCGGCGGAGGCCGGGAGTTGTCCACAGGCTCCGGTCAAGATCATCTCTCGGGCGCCATCTCCCTCACAGTGAGTGACGGAGGTGGTACGGATGAACGCTCGAGGAGCTTTCGGACGCTACGGCGAGAAGCTTGCGGCACGGTCCCTGACCGAGGCCGGGATGATCGTGCTGGAGCGGAACTGGCGGTGCCGGCACCGCGAACGCCACGGAGAGATCGACATCCTGGCGGCGGACGGCGACGCGCTCGTGGTGTGCGAGGTGAAGTCGCGCGCCGAGAACTGCGGTGAGCACCCGATGGCCGCGGTCACCGCGCGCAAGGCCGAGCGGCTGCGGCGGCTGGCCGAGTGCTGGCTGGCCGACCACGGCGGACCGCCCCCGGGAGGGGTGCGGATCGACGTCGTGGGCGTGGTCCTGCCGGCCCGGGGTGCCGCACGCGTCGAGCACGTACGGGGGGTGCAGTGATGGGCTTCGCGCGCACGTGCTCGGTGGCGCTGCTGGGCGTGGAGGGCGTCGTCGTCGAGGTCCAGGCGGACCTGGAGGCGGGGGTGCCCGCGTTCACCCTGGTGGGGCTGCCGGACAAGAGCCTCAGCGAGAGCCGCGACCGGGTCCGCGCCGCGATCGTGAACAGCGGTGAGACCTGGCCGCAGAAGAAGCTCACGGTCGGCCTCAGCCCGGCCTCCGTCCCCAAGGGCGGCAGCGGGTTCGACCTGGCGGTGGCGTGCGCGGTCCTCGCCGCGAACGACCGCGTCGCCCCGCGCGACATCGCCGACCTGATGATGATCGGCGAGCTCGGCCTCGACGGCCGGGTCCGCCCGGTCCGCGGGGTGCTGCCCGCGGTGCTGGCCGCCGCCGAGGCGGGGTACCGCCACGTGGTGGTGCCCGAGCGCACGGTCGCCGAGGCCTCGCTCGTGCCGGGGGTCTCGGTGCTCGGGGTCCGCAGCCTGAGGCAGCTGATCGCACTGCTCAACGACGAACTCGCCCCTGAGGAAGAGGAAGAGCCCACCGACGGGCGGCCCGACCCGATGCTGGCCGGCCTCACCCTGCCCGGCGCCGGCCACGGCAGCGGCCTCGCCGACGCCGGCGCCCCGGATCTCGCCGAGGTCGCGGGCCAGGGCACCGCCAGGACCGCCCTGGAGGTCGCGGCCGCGGGCGGCCACCACATCTACCTCAAGGGGCCGCCCGGGGCGGGCAAGACGATGCTCGCCGAGCGGCTGCCGGGACTGCTGCCGGCGCTCACCCGGCAGGAGGCGGTGGAGGTCACCGCCGTGCACTCGGTCGCCGGGATCCTGCCGGCGGACCGGCACATGGTGGACCAGCCGCCGTACTGCGCCCCGCACCACTCGGCGACCATGCAGTCCCTCGTCGGCGGCGGGAACGGGCTGCCGCGGCCGGGGGCCGTCTCGCTCTCCCACAAAGGAGTGCTCTTCCTGGACGAGGCGCCGGAGTTCAACGGTCAGGCCCTCGACGCACTGCGCCAGCCCCTGGAGTCAGGGCACGTGGTGATCGCCAGGGCCGCCGGGGTCGTCCGCCTGCCCGCGCGGTTCCTGCTCGTCCTCGCCGCCAACCCCTGCCCCTGCGGACGGTACGGCGCTCCCGGCGGCTTGTGCGACTGCACGCCGAACATGATCCGCCGCTACCAGGGGCGGCTGTCCGGGCCGCTGCTGGACCGGGTCGACCTGCGGGTGGAGGTGGAGGCCGTCGGCCGCTCCGAGCTGATCGGCGGCGCCGGCACCGCCGAGACCACCGCGGTGGTTGCCGCGCGGGTGCGGGAGGCCCGCGAGCGCGCCGCCGCCCGGTACGCGGGCACCCCGTGGCGGCTCAACAGCCAGGTCCCCGGCCACGAACTGCGCACCCGCTGGGCCGTCGCGCCCGGGGCCCTGCGCTCCGCCGAACGGGACATGGAGCGCGGACTGCTCACCGCGCGGGGGCTCGACCGGGTGCTGCGCGTGGCCTGGACGGTCGCCGACCTCGCCGGACGCGACCAGCCGGCCGGCATCGACATGGAACGCGCCCTGGAGCTGCGCACGGGTGTGCGCCGCGGCATGGCGACGGCGACGGGGGACGTCCGATGACGCAGATGCCGTCCGGCGCGGACGGGGACGTCCTGCCGGAACCGGAGGAAGAGCCGTCCCCGACACCGGATGAGCGCCTGGCCCGGGCCGCCCTGACCCGGATCGCCGACCCGGGCGACGGGCTCGTCGGCAGCTGGCTCCAGGAGTTCGGCCCCCTCGAGACCGTACGGGCCCTCACCGCCGGTGAAGCGCTGCCCGGGGCCGGGGAGCAGCGGACAGCCGGGTACGCCCTGCGGGCCCGCCGGACGAAGCCTGAGCGTGAGCTGGCGGCGGCCGGCGTCACGGGCACCCGCTTCGTCTGCCCCGGTGACCAGGACTGGCCGCGGCAGCTCGACGACCTGGGCGGCGAACGCCCTTACGGGCTCTGGGTGCGCGGTGGCGCCTCGCTGCGGATGTGGGCACAGCGGTCGGTCGCCGTCGTGGGCGCCCGAGCGTGCACCGAGTACGGCTCCCACATGGCGGCGACCCTCGGGGCCGACCTCGCGGAGGCCGGCTGGGTCACCGTCTCCGGGGCCGCCTACGGCATCGACGGCGCCGCGCACCGCGGCGCGCTGTCCGCGACGGGCGCGACCGTCGGGGTCGTCGCCTCCGGGGTGGACGTGCCGTATCCGCCGGGTCATGCCGAGTTGATCGGACGCATCGCCGAACAGGGCCTGCTCATCGGTGAATTGCCGCCCGGATCGCACCCCACCCGAAGTCGCTTCGTGCTGCGCAACCGCGTGATCGCCGCCCTCACCCGGGGCACCGTCGTCATCGAGGCCCAGTACCGCAGCGGCTCCCTGATCACCGCCCGCCGGGCCCGCAAGCTGGGGCGCTTCGTCATGGGCGTGCCGGGCCCCTGCACCTCCGCGCTGTCCCACGGTGTGCACGAGCTCCTGCGCGCCGACGGCGTCCTGGTCACCGGCGCCGCCGACGTCATCGAACTCGTCGGCCGCATCGGCGAGGACCTTGCGCCCGAGCGCCGCGGACCGGTCCTGCCGCGGGATCTGCTGCCGCCCGCGGCCGCCCGCGTGCTGGAGGCCCTGCCCGCCAAGGGTGCGACCGGCTGCGCGGAACTCGCGGTGGCCGCGGGCAGCACCCCCGACGACACCCTCACCAGGCTGCATGAGCTGCACGCCCTCGGTTTCGTCGAACGCGAAGGCCTTCGATGGAAGTTGGCGCGCGTTGGTGAGACCGCTCCCACGACGGAGGGAGGACGCCAAGCCGACACGCTCTCCCGGTGAACACACCATCAGGTGACAGGACGGTTCTTGACCTGGGACCCCCTGGATGGCGAGGTTATGGGGACGCCCCGACGTCGCCCTGAGCGACGGTATGGTCACGCTACGCTCAAGGAGGTTCGAGTCCCGCCCGTCCCTCAGGTCAACGCAGAACGGCTCAGATCGACGCATGCACCGGCACACTCCCGGGCACGAAGGCAGCACGGCGGCGACCGCCGTCACCGGAAACCCCCGGCCGCCCGCCCCCACCTCGCTCGACGCGCTGTGGCGGACCTACAAGGCCACGGGGGACGCGCGTCTGCGCGAGCAGCTGATCCTGCACTACTCGCCCCTGGTGAAGTACGTGGCAGGGCGCGTGAGCGTCGGCCTGCCCGCCAACGTGGAACAGGCGGACTTCGTCTCCTCCGGGGTCTTCGGGCTCATCGACGCCATTGAGAAGTTCGACCCGGAGCGCGCGATCAAGTTCGAGACGTACGCGATCACCCGGATCCGCGGTGCCATGATCGACGAGCTGCGCGCCCTGGACTGGATCCCGCGCTCGGTGCGCCAGAAGGCCCGCGCCGTCGAACGCGCCTACGCCACGCTCGAGGCCTCCCTGCGGCGCACCCCGAGCGAGTCGGAGGTCGCCGCGGAGATGGGCATCGCCCTGGAGGAGCTGCACGGGGTCTTCAGCCAGCTCTCCCTGGCCAACGTCGTCGCCCTCGAGGACCTGCTCCACGGGGGCACCGAGGGCGGCGACCGGCTCACCCTGGTCGACACCCTGGAGGACACCGGCGCCGACAACCCCGTCGAGGTCGCCGAGGACCGCGAGCTGCGCCGGCTGCTGGCCCGCGCCGTCAACACACTGCCCGAGCGTGAGAAGACCGTGGTCACCCTGTACTACTACGAGGGGCTCACCCTCGCCGAGATCGGCCAGGTGCTCGGCGTCACCGAGAGCAGGGTCAGCCAGATCCACACCAAATCCGTTCTGCAATTGCGCGCGAAACTGGCCGACGTCGGCCGTTGACGCCGGTTTGCCGACGCGTGCGCCCGGCGGCCGCACCACTTCCGTACAGTGGTGAGGTGCCCAAGATTCGAGCGGCCTCGGTGGCCGAGCACCGGTCGATGCAGCGCGACGCCCTGCTGGACGCCGCGCGCAGTCTGCTCTCCGAGGGCGGGACGGAGGCCCTGACCTTCCCCGCCCTGGCGGAGCGCACCGGGCTGGCCCGGTCCTCCGTCTACGAGTACTTCCGCTCCCGGGCCGCCGTCGTCGAGGAGCTGTGCGCCGTCGACTTCCCCGTCTGGGCGGCCGAGGTCGAGGCGGCCATGGCGGCCGCCCCCACCGCCGAGGCCAAGATCGAGGCCTACGTCCGCAGTCAGCTCGCCCTCGTCGGCGACCGCCGGCACCGGGCCGTGGTCGCGATCTCCGCGGGCGAACTGGACGCCGGCGCCCGCGAGAAGATCCGCGCCGCGCACGGCGGTCTGGTCGCCATGGTCGTGGAAGCCCTCGCCGGGCTCGGCCACGACGAGCCGAGGCTCACCGCGATGCTGCTCCAGGGCGTCGTCGACTCCGCCGTCCGCCGGATCGAGCTCGGCGCCGCAGAGGAGCCGGACATCATCGGCGACGCGGCCGTCACCATGGCCCTGCGCGGCGTACTGGGCTGAGCGGCGCCACCGGCCGCGGGTCCGTCCCGTCCGCGGCCTCCGGCAAGGGCACCCCGAACACCGGCAGCAGCCGCGACGGTCCGCCGCGCAGCATCGACTCCGGCAGCAGCGACAGCGGGTCGAGGTAGACGTCCCCGCGCAGCAGCCCCCAGTGCAGACAGCCGCCGGGGCAGTGCCACGGGCCGTCCCCGAGCGCCCCCACCATCTGCCCCGCGTCCACCTCGTCGCCCACCACGACCGAGGCCCGCACCGGCTGGTACGTGATGCGCAACCCGCCGGCGAGCTCGATCGCCACCACCCCGCGCCCCGCCACCTGCCCGGCGTACGACACCCGTCCGGGCGCCGCCGCACGCACCGGTGCGCCCGGTCCCGCCCGCAGGTCCACTCCGCGGTGCCCCGCCGCCCACGGCACGGCGGGCGGGTCGAACCCCCTCTCCACGACCGGCCGCCGCCCACCGTCGCCCGATGCCACGGGCCAGGCCCGGTCCGCGTCCCCGCCGGCCGGGACCACGGGCACCCGGACCACGGCCCCCACCGGGTGCACGAGCCCCCCGAGCCACGCCAGCACCGCCAACACCACCACCACGTAAGTCCTCATGGGCCAACGATGACGCCTCCCGCACCAACGGGACGATCATGGAACCGGCCTGTGGACAACCCCGGACGGCCCCTGCCCCCAGGCACGATGTCGCCCGCCGCTCCGGCGGTCCCGTACACTTTCCATGGCGATCCGGGTCACCGGGTCGACTTCGCACGCCCCGCCACCGCCCTACAGCGAGCGGTGGACGCGCTCCTCGGTCCCTCGTGGCACGGCGCGTTCGGGGCGTCAGGCGTGGCCTCCGTCCGGCGGCCGCGAAAACCGAGTACCCCTAGGAGTACGGCCATGGCCGTCGTCACGATGCGGGAGCTGCTGGAAAGCGGCGTCCACTTCGGGCACCAGACCCGCCGCTGGAACCCGAAGATGAAGCGCTTCATCTTCACCGAGCGCAACGGCATCTACATCATCGACCTGCTCCAGTCGCTGTCGTACATCGACCGCGCCTACGAGTTCGTCAAGGAGACCGTCGCGCACGGCGGCACCATCCTCTTCGTCGGTACGAAGAAGCAGGCCCAGGAGGCCATCGCCGAGCAGGCGACCCGTGTCGGCATGCCCTACGTCAACCAGCGCTGGCTGGGCGGCATGCTCACCAACTTCTCGACCGTCTACAAGCGCCTGCAGCGCCTGAAGGAGCTCGAGGAGATCGACTTCGAGGACGTGGCCGCCTCCGGCCTCACCAAGAAGGAGCTCCTGGTCCTCTCCCGTGAGAAGGAGAAGCTGGAGAAGACCCTCGGCGGTATCCGCGAGATGCAGAAGGTGCCGAGCGCCGTCTGGATCGTGGACACCAAGAAGGAGCACATCGCCGTCGGTGAGGCGCGCAAGCTGCGCATCCCGGTCGTCGCGATCCTCGACACCAACTGCGACCCCGACGAGGTCGACTACAAGATCCCGGGCAACGACGACGCGATCCGCTCCGTCACCCTGCTGACCCGTGTGATCGCCGACGCCGTCGCCGAGGGCCTCATCTCCCGCTCCGGTGCCGCCACCGCCGGTGACAAGGCCGAGGGCGAGCCGCTGGCCGCCTGGGAGCGCGAGCTGCTCGAGGGTGACAAGGCGAAGGCCGACGAGACCGCCGCCGAGGCGCCGGCCACCGAGGCCGCTCCGGCGGAGGCTGCTCCGGCCGAGGCCGCTGCGGAGACGGCTGCTGCGGAGACGACTGAGGCCGCTCCGGCCGAGGCCGCCGCTGAGACCGCCGAGGCGCCCGCCGCCGACGCCGAGCAGGCCTGAGCCTCAGCCCGCCTTCCGATGCGTGTGAGGACGGCGGGGGCTCCGGCCCCCGCCGTTCGTCCGTAGAACCACCGCTCACCGGATTCACCGACTTCCGAGAAGAGACTGACAGACCATGGCGAACTTCACCGCCGCCGACGTCAAGAAGCTCCGCGAGCTGACCGCCGCGGGCATGATGGACTGCAAGAAGGCGCTCGAGGAGGCCGAGGGCGACCTGGACAAGGCCGTCGAGATCCTCCGCGTCAAGGGCCAGAAGGGCGTCACCAAGCGCGAGGGCCGCTCCGCCTCCAACGGAGCCGTCGTGTCCCTGATCGCCGGTGACAACAGCGAGGGCGTCCTCGTCGAGCTCAAGTGCGAGACCGACTTCGTCGCCAAGGGCGACAAGTTCATCGCCGCCGCCGACGCGATCGCCGCCCACGTCGCCGCCAGCAAGCCGGCCGACCTGGAGACGCTGCTCGCCTCCGAGATCAAGGACGGCCAGACCGTCCAGGCCTTCGTCGACGAGGCCAACGCCACCCTCGGCGAGAAGATCGTCCTGGACCGCTTCGCGCAGTTCACCGACGGCTACGTCGCCTCCTACCTGCACCGCACCAGCCCGGACCTGCCCCCGCAGGTCGGCGTCCTGGTCGAGCTGGACAAGGAGGACGCCCAGGTCGCCAAGGACGTCGCGCAGCACATCGCCGCCTTCGCCCCGACCTTCCTGTCCCGCGAGGAGGTGCCGGCCGAGACCGTCGAGAACGAGCGTCGCGTCGCCGAGGCCACCGCCCGCGAGGAGGGCAAGCCCGAGGCCGCCCTGACGAAGATCGTCGAGGGTCGCGTCAACGGCTACTTCAAGGAGAACGTCGTCCTCGAGCAGGCCTTCGCCAAGGACAACAAGAAGACCGTCCAGAAGGTGCTCGACGAGGCCGGCGTTTCGCTGAAGCGCTTCGCCCGCTTCCGCGTCGGCGTCTGAGCGACCAGCCGCGCAAGCGTTTGACCGACGGCCCCGCTAGGGTCGTACGCAGCCGGCCGCTCACCGGCGGGCCGCAGTTGTGACGAGGAGGCCATTGCCCACAGGGAACCATCACGGACCCTCGGCAATGGCCTTCTTCGTACGTGCACGAGGAGATCTCCAATGGAACAGGACGCCGACAAGGCACCCACCGCCACCGGCAGCACGCACAAGGGCCGGTACCTGCTCAAGCTCTCCGGCGAGGCCTTCGCCGGCGGAGGGGGGCTCGGAGTCGACCCCGACGTCGTGCACACGATGGCCCGCGAGATCGCCGCGGTCGTCCGCGACGGCTACGAGATCGCCGTCGTCATCGGCGGCGGCAACTTCTTCCGCGGCGCCCAGCTCCAGCAGCGGGGCATGGACCGTGCCCGTTCCGACTACATGGGCATGCTCGGCACGGTCATGAACTGCCTCGCCCTCCAGGACTTCCTGGAGAAGGAGGGCATCCAGTCGCGGGTGCAGACGGCGATCACCATGGGCCAGGTCGCCGAGCCCTACATCCCGCTGCGCGCCGTGCGCCACCTGGAGAAGGGCCGCGTGGTGATCTTCGGTGCCGGTATGGGCATGCCGTACTTCTCCACCGACACCACCGCCGCGCAGCGTGCCCTGGAGATCCACGCCGAGGCGCTGCTGATGGGCAAGAACGGGGTCGACGGGGTCTACGACTCCGACCCCCGCTCGAACCCCGACGCGGTGATGTTCGACGCCCTGGAGTACGCCGACGTCATCGCCCGCGACCTGCGCGTCGCGGACCTGACGGCGATCACGCTGTGCCAGGACAACAAGCTCCCGATCCTCGTCTTCGAGCTGCTCGCGGAGGGCAACATCGCGCGGGCCGTGAAGGGTGAGAAGATCGGCACGCTCGTCAACGACACGGGCGCCCGCTGACGGACGCCGCCGGCCGCAACCCGGCCGGCGATCCGCCCGGAACGGGGATGGACAAGACGCTGCCGGTCGGACACCGTGCAGGAAAGACGCGCGCAAGGGCCGAGGCTCTGCCTTCTGAATACCAGGAGCACATGGTGATTGAAGAGACCCTCCTCGAAGCCGAGGAGAAGATGGAGAAGGCCGTCGTCGTCGCCAAGGAGGACTTCGCCGCGATCCGCACCGGCCGCGCCCACCCGGCGATGTTCAACAAGATCGTGGCGGACTACTACGGCGCCCCGACCCCGATCAACCAGCTCGCCTCCTTCGCGGTGCCCGAGGCGCGGATGGCCGTGATCACCCCGTTCGACAACTCGGCGCTGCGCAACATCGAGCAGGCGATCCGGGATTCGGACCTGGGTGTCAACCCGACCAACGACGGCCGTATCATCCGGGTGGTCTTCCCGCAGCTCACCGAGGAGCGGCGCAAGGAGTACATCAAGGTCGCCCGCGGCAAGGCGGAGGACGCCCGGATCTCGATCCGCAGCGTGCGCCGCAAGGCCAAGGAGACCCTCGACAAGCTCGTCAAGGACGGCGAGACGGGCGAGGACGAGGTGCGCCGCGCGGAGAAGGAGCTCGACGACACGACCCACAAGTACGTGGCGCAGGTCGACGAGCTGCTCAAGCACAAGGAATCCGAGCTGCTGGAGGTCTGATCCGGCGCGCTGCCGGACCCGCTCCACGGCCCGGCCCGTCCGCGGCTGGGCCACCCATCCACCCGACCATCCATCCGACCGACCCGGACCGGACGAAAACGCGAGGCTGAACTCCGTGAACGACTCTTCTTGGGGGCCCTCGCCACACGCCGGTTCCTGGGGAGGCGGGGACGAATCAGGCACCCGGATGGGCGGCCCCTTGTTCCGTGACGACGCCCCCGAACCGGAGCGGCACTCCGCCCGGCCCGACCGTTCCGCACCGCAGCCCTCGGCGGCGGGCGGGAACGGCGGCCGGGCGAAGAAGAGTGCGGGGCGCAACCTGCGCGCCGCGATAGGGGTCGGCGTCGGCCTCGGCGTCGTCATCATCGCCTCGCTCTTCATCGTCAAGGCCGTCTTCGTCGGCGTCGTCGCCGCGGCGGTCGTCGTGGGCCTGTGGGAGCTCACCTCGCGTCTGGCCGAGCGCAAGGAGATTCGCGCGCCCTTGGTGCCGCTCGCCGTCGGCGGCGCCGCCATGGTCGTCGCGGGCTACGTGCGCGGCGCGGAGGGCGCCTGGGTGGCGATGGCGCTCACCGCGCTCGCCGTCCTGGTGTGGCGGATGACGGAGCCCCCGGAGAACTACCTCCGCGACGTCACGGCGGGCGTCTTCGCCGCGTTCTACGTGCCGTTCCTGGCCACCTTCGTGGTCATGATGCTCGCCGCGCACGACGGCCCGTGGCGGGTCTTCGTCTTCCTGCTCCTCACGGTGATCAGCGACACCGGTGCCTACGCCGTCGGCTGGCGCTTCGGCACGCACAAGCTCGCTCCCCGCATCAGCCCCGGCAAGACCCGCGAGGGCCTGGTCGGCGCGATCACCTTCGCGATGGTCGCGGGTGCCCTGTCCCTGCAGTTCCTGATCGACGACGGGCAGTGGTGGCAGGGACTGCTGCTGGGGCTCGCCGTGGCGGCCAGCGCCACCCTCGGCGACCTGGGCGAGTCCATGATCAAGCGGGACCTCGGCATCAAGGACATGGGCAAGCTGCTGCCCGGCCACGGCGGCATCATGGACCGCCTCGACTCGCTGCTGCCGACCGCCCCCGTGGTGTGGCTGCTGCTCGTCGTCTTCGTCGGCTCGGGCTGATCCCCGTCGGGCCTCACCGCCCCCGTGCTGTGCCCCGCCCCGTACGCGCGCCCGCGTACGGGGCGGCGTCGTGTGCGGCCGCCACCATTGCTGACCTGGGCTGTAGAGCGCCCGGCGTGACGGCGGTCGCAGGGTGCGGTGGCTCACGCATGCTGGTCGGCGGTGCGTCCGCCAATTACACTCGAACATGTGTACGAGCTTCCTCCGGATCCGCAACGCCTGCGGGTGATACGCCTCTATCTGCAGATGCAGATCGCCGCAGTCGACGCCAAGATCCAGGAGGCGGAGTCCGGTTCGCCCGCCGGGGCGGGGGAGGGGCCGGAGGCCGGGGAGGGCACTGCGCGGCGAGCGGGGGGCAAGAGCGGCGCCCGTACCCCTGCCCGCGCCTGGCGGCTGCAGAGCGTGCCTGATCCACGGGGCGGCGCGGGCAGGGGCATCCTCCACCGCGACGACTGCCGCGTCCCCGGGGGCGGCCGGCTGAACCGGCAGGAGTTCGAAGTGGCGCTCGGCATGCCGGACGTCACGCCGTGCGAAATCTGCCACCCGGAGCCGGACGGCACTCCCTGAGCCTGGTGTCCACTGACCTTGCCCGGGAGGTACGCCATGCCCATGCGCAGACGTCCGGTCTCCGCGGCTGTCGCTGTCGCCGCTTGCCATGGGTGTGATCGGACACCGTGGTGTCCCGGAGGGCCGCGCATCCCGTGGCGTACCGACTTTCGGCCGAACTGCCCACGGCCAAAGGCACCCTGACGTGCGCTGAGCCACTGCCGCGGCACCAGCGGCAACAGGAGTGTCAGACCCTCCGCGCAGACTGTGTACGTGCCGTCGCTTCGGACCAGGAAGGTCGCCGGCGCGTCCGCGGGGTGCGATGGCTGGGGGAACGAGGGAGACGATGAGCGCTGACCGTACGGTGGACCGGATCCTCGGTGAGCGGTGGGAAGGGTACGCGCAGGAGGCAATCGCGGAGGCGGGACGCGACTACCCCGGACGCGACGTGGTGGTCGAAGTCTTCGGTGAACCGGACACGTTCGAGGCGCTGGTCGCTCCCTTCGGCCCCCGGTGGCCGGGGGCCGCGGCGCCCCCGGCCGGCTTCCGGGCCGATCCCGACCGGCTGGCCGCCGAGATCCTTGCCCAATGGGCGGACGAGGAGGACGAGGAGACCGCGGACGGCGACGGGGGCGTGCTGGAGCGGGGGTGCCTCAGCACGGACCTGCCCGCCCTCGCGGACGTGCGCGGGCTGCCGGAGGAGTGGTCGGACGACGTCGAGGACATGTGCACCGTGCTGCGGTCGTGGGAGGACCGCTTCGGCATACGCATGCTCGCCCTCGACCGTGACAGCCTGGTCCTTTCGGTGGCGACCCCGCCGAGCACCATGGCCGAGGCCCTCGCCGTCGCAGCGGAGCACTTCGCGTTCTCACCGGACACCATCACCCAGATGGGCGAGCACGACACCCTGCGCACCTTCGCGGCCCATGAACTCCTGGGCAAGCAGACGTGGAGGTTCTGGTGGGACTGATCGGGGCGGCCCGGCACGCTCCCGCGCTCGGTGTGGGCATGTGATGGTGAGGGGCGTCAACTCAACGCTTCAGGAGGGCACGTTCGGGGGACGGGCAGCGGGGCATGGGCCGGGCGATGGAGTGGCCGGAAGTAGTGCGCGAGGGTCCAGCGGGCGACGCGGGCTCCCGCGAGGCAGCCTTCGGTGTCGGCGGTACGGGTGTGGATGCCGGCCCAGACGCGGGCGTCGATCATGTCCTGGTTGAACCGCACGGCGTCGTCGTAGTGCCGTGTGGTGCCCGTGGCGTCGGAGGGGAAGGTGAGGTCGACGCGGGTCGTGCCGAAGAGCCCCGCCAGGGTCTGGGCGACCGCTCCGGCGACCGCCGCGTGCCCGCTGATGTGGTCGGGGTGCGGCGGTGTGACGAGCAGCGGCTGCCACTGCGGATCGGCCTCGGTCGCCGGATTGCCGTCGGTGTCGGCGAGTTGGACGGCGGTGACGGGTCGCCAGGAGCCGTAGTGGAGCTTGGCGTCCCACGCGGTGACGACGGCGTCGGTCGCCGCCGCGTTCGCCGTGGCGAACAGCCGTGCCGTGTCGGCGATGTCCAGACGGTGGCGTGCGCTGTGGTCGCGGAACGCGGACTGGAGCTGTACGGCCAGATTGCCCCCGAAGAACAGGGCGGTCTCGGTCTGCTGCGCGGTACGGGGCGATCCCGTCCTCGCGCCCATGGTCCTCACCTCGTTCACGTCCCGGGCGTAGCGGGCCGAGGTCAGGGCGGGCGGCGGCCCGGGCCGGAACTGGGAGGGTGACGTCAGCACCAGCGGGCGCAGCCGGGCGAGCCAGGTGTCGATGAAGGGCAGGTTCCCCGGTGAGGTGGGCCGCCATACGCCGGGCGCGGGCGGGACGGTGAACTCCACGGTCGCGAACCGGCCGTCCCCTGCGCGCAGTTGGATGACACGGTCGGCGGCGCGCGCCCCGAAGGCCACGCCCTGCTGCTTGGCGGTGCCGTCGGGGATCCGGGCGAGGGAATCGGCGTACGCGGCGTCGAGCAGGGCCCGGGACGCGGGGAAGTCGGAGAGCAGGACGTGGTGCGCGGCGGTGACGGCCGCCGCCTCCGGTGATGCGCCCGCGGGGCCGCGCGCGTGCCATTTGTAGGGCGCGTAGCGTCCCTCGATGCCGACCACGGCGTTGTAGACGGCGACCGAGACGAACCCGTGCCAGACGACCGCCTGCCCGGAGGGCCGGGTCGCGCCGAGGTTGGTGCCGATGACGTCCGTGGCGATGGCGTTCCACTCACGGACGGCGGCCGGATCCGCCGCGGGCCGCCGTTCCTTGCCCGCGGCCTGCGCAGGGACTAAGGCGGCGGCCGATACGGCGGTGGCGGCGAGGGCCACGGGAACGATCACGCGGGTGAGCCGCCGGTACCACTGTGCGGGCCGCCCGGAGGAGGGGGCGGCTCTGTCTGCAGGACTCATGGGGAGACTCCTCGTCGACGCCGGGCCCGAGCCGGACCGGAGGGGATTCCCGCCCGGTTCGGGCCACATCGACGTCGTTCCTACCCATGGCCGGGCGGGGTGTCCGCCCGGTTCCTCAGGTGTGCGACCGGTTCCCGCCCTCCGCCTCACCGGCGGGACCCACCGGAGGACGACCGTCCCTCGTACGACCGGCCACCGCGGTGCCCGCCGTCCGGCGGGCGCCCACTGCGACGGGCCGTCGACGCGGGCCGGTCAGGGGATGGAGATCGGGGGCGGCGGCTGCAGGGGCCCCTGCAGCGGGTTCCACGCACCGCAGACCGGGAGGGCACCGGTGGTGGTGCAGCGGTTCTCCGCCACGTCCCCGCGGAAGGTGACGACCTTGACCGACAGTTCCGCCGTCGAGGTGGTGCTCACGCTCGCGCCGCACACGCCGGTGACGGGGTATCCGGGGAGCCCGCTGAGGTCCTGCCAGGTGTAGGTGCCGCCCACCGGGACGGTGTCGCGCTGCCCGACGAACGTACGGCCGCGGACGACGGCGACGGAGAAGTCGCGGCTGGTCGCGTTGGCCACACCGGCCGAGTCGATGTCGCATCCCGAGAGCCTGCCGGGGCCGGGGAAGGGGGCCACGAAGGGCCCGCGGCCGGGGCCGAGGAGCGGGGCGGCGGGGTCGATGACGGGACCGGCACCGCTGTCGACGATGGGGCTGGTACCGGGGCCGAGGAGGGGCCCACGACCGGGGTCGAGGAGCGGACCGGAACCGAGGAGCGGACCGGAACCGAGGAGGGGCCCGAGGCCCAGCCCGGGGCCGAGCCCGAGTCCGGGACCGGAATCGACGCCGTCGCCGGGGTACGGGTAGTACGGGTCGGCGTACGGGTCGGCGTACGGGTCGTTGTACGGGTCGGCGTACGGGTCGGGCCAGGGGAGGCCGGACGCCGATGCCGCGGGCGCGGGAGCACTGTCCGAGTCGGCCGCCTGAGCCGTCGTCAGGGAGGCCGCGGATATCGCGGTGGCGATCAGGGCCGCCGGCACCACCGCGCCGGCGAGCCGTCCGAACCGTCGAAGGGACCGCCCGCAGGGCGGCGGGGTCCTGTCTGCAGGACGCATGGAGACACTCCTCGTCGATCTCTGGCCGGCACCGAACCGGAGGGCCTTCCGGCACGGCTCGGGCCCCTGTCGGCGGGATCCGTACCCGCGCCCACCGGCGTCCGGCGCCAAGGTCATCCCAGTGGCGCAGCCCGTTCCCTCCCACCGGGCCGCGCTCACCCGATCGACGCCCCGTGCCTCGACAGACCCTGACCCTCCGTGAGCCGTGCAGCGCTGGCCAACGTTCGCGGAGTGCCGGCAGCCGAGGGGGCCTCAAAATGCAGGCCGGACAACATTCATGACATACATGTGGAAAACGGATGAGGCCCGGAGCGGGTCCCGAGCGGGGACGAGGTGACCGAGGTGGCGGAAGCCCCGGCGGGCGAGGCGACAGGCGAGAGGTGCGTCGAGGAGGGGGGATACCAGCAGGAGCTGAAGCGGACGCTCGGCTCCTTCCAGGTCTTCGCGATCTCGTTCGCGTTCATCTCCGTGGCCGTCGGCATCTTCTCGACCTACGACGACGTGCTGCAGAACGCGGGCCCCGTGGGCATCTGGCTCTGGATCCTCGTCGCGGTCGGGCAGTCCCTGGTGGCCCTCGTGGTCGCGCAGCTCGCGGGACGCATCGCCCTCAGCGGCTCCTCGTACCAGTGGGCCTCACGGCTGGCCGACCCGAAGGTGGGCTGGGGGTTCGGCTGGCTGACGTTCTGCTACCTCGCGATCGCCGTGGTCGCGATCGACAACGCCCTCGCGAGCCAGGCCTTAATGCCGCTCGCCGGCATGAGGCCGGACGAGGACTCGGCGCGCGTCATCACGCTCGTGGTGCTGCTCGTGCAGGCCGTGCTCGCCGTGGCATCGACCCGCCTCGTCAGCCTGATCAACACCGCGGCCGTCGGCCTGGAACTCGCGCTCGTCGTGGTGATGGCGGTCGCGCTCGTCATTGCCGCGGCGGTCACCGGGAACGGCGCCGTCGGCAACCTCACCTCACGCGGCGTCACCGAGGACGCCCCGCACTACTTCGCCGTCGGCGGCGGGCTCATGGTCGCGATGATCATGGGTCTGGCCACGCTCGTCGGCTTCGACTCCGCCGCGAACCTCGCGGAGGAGGCCAAGGACCCCTACCGCAGCGTCCCCCGGGCGATCGTCGGCTCGGTCGTGGCCGCGGGACTGCTCGGCATGCTCTTCCTGATCACGCTCACCGTCGCCATCGAGGACGTCCCCCGGATCAGCCGCGACGGCTCCCCGGTGGCCACGATCATGCGGGACCAGCTCGGTCCGGTCATGGAACGGACCCTGTTGGTCGCGATCACCTTCGCCTTCTTCGGCGCGGGAATGGTGGTGATGGTCGCGTGCTCGCGGATCATCTTCGCCATGTCGCGCGACGGGCGCTTCCCCGCGCACCGGCTGATGCGCCGGGTCAACCCGCACACGCGGACCCCGATCCCGGCCACCGTGCTGATCTTCGCCATGGGCGTCGTCCTGATGGTGGCCCTCCCGGGTGCCGCGCTGCTGGAGCTCATCACGGCGTCGACGATCCTCCCGGCGCTCATCTACGGCGCGACGATCGTCCTCTACCTCGCGGTCCGCAAGCGCCTGGGCCGCCGCAAGGGCGCCTTCGACCTCGGACGCCTCGAACTGCCCGTCGCCCTCGCCGCCCTGGTGTGGACGGTCGTCGCGCTCATCGCCCTGGTGACACCGGAGGAGGCGCTGGTCCCCCTGGTAATCGTGGTGGGGCTGCTCGTCGTGGGCGGGCTGTTCTTCCTCGGCATGCTGATCTTCGACCGCCGGTCCCTGGAGGCGGAGCCCGGCGGGGTGGACGTCTTCAAGCACTGAGCCGCCGCGAACGCGTCGCCGGTCACGGCACGGGGGTGGGAACGACTGGTCAGCTCGCAGCCGGTGTCGTCACCCACGGAAAACGCCGGGCGCGGGTCGCCGAGGCGCTCCTAGACTCGGCCCGTGATCCGCACCGCAGTCCCCGAGGACGCACCGGCCATCGGCGCCCTGAAGGTCCGCGCGTGGCGCGCGGCGTACGCCGGGTTCATGAGCCCGGAATTCCTCGACGGGCTCGACCCGGTGAGCGACGCAGCGGACTGGGCCGCGTACCTTGCCGAACTCCCTGCCGAGCACCGCCTGTGGGTCGTGCAGGAGGGCGACAGCGTGACCGGCTTCTGCCGGACCGGCCCGGCCGATCGGTCCCAGGACCCGGACCTCGGCCCCCGCGCCGCCGAGGTCTACGGCCTGTACGTCGAACCCGCTTGCATCGGCACCGGCCTGGGCCACCGGCTCTTCGGCCACGCGGTGACCGACCTCGAGGGGCGCGGCCACGGCCCGCTGTGCGTGTACGCGTACGTTCCGAACGCTTCGGCGCTGCGGTTCTACGAACGGGCCGGCTTCGGGCGCGACGGCACGACTCGCGCCGCCGACGAGGGCGGGACCGGGCTCATCGAAGCGCGACTGGTGAAGCCCGGCCATATCCGCCGCGTCAACTGACGCCGCGCGCCCCGGTCGTTCGCCGGTCGCTGCGTCTCACTTGGGGGTGAACTGGACGCGGGTGTGCAGCCGTTCGCCCTGGGGGCCGTACATGATCAGATATTCGACCGGCCTGCCGAGGTCGGCGTTGGCGACGGCATGGGGCGTGCGGGTGTCGAACTCGGCGACGTCTCCGGCGGTCAGGACGAGGTCGTTGTCGCCGAGTGCCAGCCACAGCCGCCCGGACAGCACGCACAGCCATTCGAAGCCTTCGTGCGACGCCTGGCGCGGCCGCGGGGGCCGCTCGTCGACGGCCGGCAGGACGTGCTTGTGCGCGTGCAGCCCCCCGACGTAGTGGGTCAGCGGCAGGACGGCCTTGTCGTCCGCCGCACGCCGGTTTGCCGGGCCGGACGGCTTCCGCGTAGACGCGGGGGCGGTGCCGGCCAGCGCGTCCAGGGAGACGCCGTACGCCTTCGCCAGGCGCAGCAGCAGTTCCAGATTCGGTTTGCGAAGGCCGTTCTCGACGCGTGACAGCGTACTCACGGCGATGCCAGTCGCCCGGCTGACCTGGGTGAGCGTTTCCCCGCGCTTCTCGCGCTCGCTCCGCAGGCGCGGCCCCATCGCGGCCAGAGCCGCGGCGACCTCATCCGGCATTCCCTCCGCCTCTCTTCCGCTCACCTCTCCGGCCTGCCATTTTGCCATTCTGTCAACGCTTCTCGCATCCCCGTCCGCCGACATCGCATGATCGACGGGTACCACGGCCACCGGGAATCCGAGGAGAAGCCATGCACCAGCCCACACCGTCCGGCGACCTGTCCCACCGCACCATCGACGCGCCCGCCGGACGGCTGCACCTGGTCGAGCAGGGCAGCGGACCGCTGGTCCTGCTCGTCCACGGCTTCCCCGAGTCCTGGTACTCCTGGCGGCACCAGCTCCCGGCACTCGCGGCGGCGGGATACCGGGCGGTGGCACCGGACGTGCGCGGCTACGGCCGTTCCTCCAAGCCGGCGGAGACCGGCGAGTACCGCATGTGTGCCTTGGTGGAGGACAACGTCCGCCTGGTACGCGCCCTCGGCGAGGAGACGGCGGTGGTCGTCGGGCACGACTGGGGCTCGAACATCGCCGCCGCCTCAGCCCTCCTGCACCCCGAGGTCTTCCGTGCGGTGGGACTGCTCAGCGTCCCCTACACCCCGCCCGGCGGCCCGCGCCCCAGCGAGATCTTCGCGCGGATGGGCGGGGACGAGGAGTTCTACGTCTCCTACTTCCAGCAGCCGGGCCGCGCCGAGGCCGAGATCGAGCCGGACGTCCGGGGCTGGCTCGCGGGGTTCTACGCCGCCCTGTCCGCCGACACCATGCCGGCCCAGGGGCAGCCCACCCCGTACTTCGTCACCCGCGGCGGGACACTGCGGGACCGCTTCCCCGCCGGCCGGCTCCCCTCCTGGCTCACCGAGGCCGATCTCGACCACTACGCCGAGGAGTTCGAGCGCACGGGCCTGACGGGAGCGCTCAACCGCTACCGGAACATGGACCGCGACTGGGAGGACCTCGCCGAGTTCAACGGCTCCCCTCTGACCCAGCCGTCCCTGTTCGTCGGCGGCAGCCTGGACGCCACCACCACCTGGATGTCCGACGCGATCGCCGCCCACCCGACGACCCTGCCCGGACTGGTGGGCTCCCACCTCCTGGACGGCTGCGGCCACTGGCTCCAGCAGGAACGTCCCCGGGAGGTCAACGACTTGCTGACCACCTGGCTCGCGGCCCTGCCTCAGCCGGTTCCCCTGCGATAGTTCGCGACCTCATCCCGTTCGCGGCCACAAAGGTGTGGTCGACACACCTGGCGCGCCGGCTCCCGCCCGCGTTATGGTCCGTGCCGTCGCGGGGGGTGACATCGTGGGGCGGAAGAGCAAAGTGCCGGGCATCATGCCCTGGTGGCTGTGGCTGATCTATTGGGCGCAACTGGCGTTCGTGGCCTGGAACATGATCCGGCCGATTCTCCACGTGAGCCTGGTCCTACTGGTGCCACTGTTCTTCATGACAGCCCTCAAGTGGTACCAGAGCCGCCGGACCGGCGGATAGCCGCGCCAGCGTTGTCGTATCGGAGCCCTCGGCAGCATGACCGCGGCCCCGGCGACAGTCAGCAGGTCACGAGTCCTCCGCCGTGCCGCTGCCGGCGTCAGCCGTCGAACCAGACGACCAGACGGACGCCCTCGTCGCCGTGCAGGGTCGCCAGTGTGCGCATCACCGACCAGACGGCGGCCCAGTCGCTGTCCGGTACGGCATCCTTGCGGCGGAGGCGTCCGATGCGGAAGAGGCGGTCGCCGTCCGGCCACTCGGTGCCCTCGGCGTAGGTGCTGCCCGCGCGGTACAGAGCGTGGGGGTCGGTGAGGCCGGCGAGCTCGGCGAAGCGGGTGAGGCCGGAGTTCCGGCCGTGCAGCTCCCAAGTCCCCTCGGGGCTCCGGCGGTACTCGTGAACGCAGTCGTCGACCGTGTCGGCGACCTCCTCCCAGTCCGCCGCCGCCAGCTCCGCCCAGGTGATCCAGGACGCACCGGATGCGCCCGAGCCCCAGGACTCGAAGTCGGCGAGGGCCTCGCGCGACACGTCGCGAGGCAGGCCGCGGTGATCGGCGAGTGGGCGGAACGAGGCGGTGTCGCGGACACCGAAGAGGGACCCGAAGGCGTCGTAGCAGCGCCCGTTGTAGAGGTGCGCGAGGTCGATGGCCCCGTGCCAGCTGCGGTCGTCCTCGTCCAGCCAGCGATCCCAGCGGCATTCTATGAACCCGTACATGTCCGTCCCCATGGTGGGAATTGTTCTGCGCCGGGGTGAGGAGTGCGACGCGATTTCCGCCGTGCCGGCCGGGCCACGCCCCCCGACGCCGACAGGGGACGCCCGAGGGTGACGGTTCCTTCACCCATGTGACCTGGGCGGCCCCGAACGCCGAAAACTCGCCGTAGGAGGGGCCAGGCTAGAAAGGGGGTTGCCAGTCGCCCCAGTGCGTCGTATAGCCGGGCGGGGTCAGGACTCTGATTGACCTGGATAGGGCCACTGGCGGCCCACCCATTCACACTCCGGGATCGCGCCTTCCCAGTCGTCAGTGCACCGGTCGGCCCAGGTCCGGCCCACCATGACCGGCCGGGTCACCGTGCCTCTAGTGACTTCCTGCACCCGCACCACCAGGCCGAGCCCATCAACTCCAGGGTTCCCCCGCGGACCGTAGGACGCATCCAGCACGCCACTCCAGTGAGCCTGCAAAAGGAACCGTTCCAGGTCGGCTGGGACGCAGGCGGTCAACTCCCGCCCTCAGAGCGTCACCTGAGGTCCTCGGACCGCGTCGATCGCAACGCAGAACAACCGGTCCTTGACGAAGTACGCGTACACAGCGGGCCCCAAGCCCCTGGTGCCGAGCTCCACACCGAGGTCGTCCGCAAAAGGTTGGCCTGGAACCGACGCAGCCCGGTCATGCCCGGCAGCACTGCGGCGACCTCAGTGACATCCATGCCGAAACACAGAGGCCCGACGCCCGCCAAAGGCATCAGCTCCCAGTCCAACCGCGCCGGCCCGTTCACGGAAACCCGTATCCCCGTTGCCACCATCTCTCGACCCGTCCCCGTTCAGGCCCAACCATCAACCATCAACCGAGACAGGACAAAGCATCCCCTACCAGGTCTGTTACAGGTTTCTCTACCTCATCAAGGCACCCGGCGTCGCTCACGCTCCGCCGGGCGCGCGGCCCGCGTCCGGCCGCGCCCACGCTCCTGCCTCCGTCCCGCTCGGCACGGCCGCCCGCCGCCGCGCGCCAGCGAGGTAGGCCCAGGGGCATGAGGTCAGAACCGCGGTGGCTGGGGCGGCTGACGCTCCGATGCTTTAGGCAGCCACCATGGGGCGAGCCTCGAAGATCGGGGCCCACATCGGGCCTTAGCGGGCAGGTCCACAGACCGCCCGGGTCGCCATAAGCTTACGGGCCCCGATCCCTCGCCCCATGACGGCTCCCGCCCAAAGCCTCTCCACGCCACCCGCGTGAGAACGCCGGGGCCGGGTGCCCATCAGGCTGGCACTGCACTGAGGTACAAGTACGCTACGGTCTGGCCATTCGGAGGTGGGGGCAGCGGCAGGTAGGAACAAAGTGCGGAGCCCGATGCCATGATGGCTCTGGCCGCCCCTCTCAGCACGCTTCCAGCGCTCTCCTTCTAAGCCATACTCAACCGGCACCGCAGCCAGTGATACAGATGGTGATCGCAGGCGGTTGCTGTATAGCAACGAGGTACCGCAACCACTCAGCCCGTGGCTGACCATCAGCGGCCCCAGATGACTGGCTGACATGTCCGACAAACCTAAGCGACCGTCACGCCCACAGTTCGCATCGAAAAGATCAGGTCAGTGGGGATCGCCCTGTGTGGCAAGTAGTCGGGCTTGTGTCCGAAGGGCATAACCGAGTAGGGATGTGTGGATGTCGGGCCGGGCTTCGGCCAGACGCCGGCGGATGGCGACAGCCTCGGTGATCGCCTCCAGGGCCTCCTCCCGCCGCCCCAGCGCGGCCAGCCCGACCGACTGGTTGTTGAGCGACGTCGCGAGGTCGGGGAGGAAAGTATCGGGCCGGGCCTCGGCCAAACGTCGATAGGCGCCAACGGCCTCGATGATCGCCTCCAGCGCCTCCTCCGGCCGCCCCAACTCACCCAACGGAGTGGACTGGTTGTTGAGCGACCTGGCGAGGTCGGGGAGGAAGGCATCGGGTCGGGCTTCGGCCAGACGCCGGCAGATGGCGACGGCCTCGGTGATTGCCTCCAGCGCCTCCTCCGGCCGCCCCAACTCACCTAACGGAGTAACCTGGTTGTTGAGCGACCTGGCGAGGTCGGGGAGGAAGGCATCGGGTCGGGCTTCGGCCAGACGCCGGCAGATGGCGACGGCCTCGGTGATTGCCTCCAGCGCCTCCTCCGGCCGCCCCAACTCACCTAACGGAGTAACCTGGTTGTTGAGCGACCTGGCGAGGTCGGGGAGGAAGGCATCGGGTCGGGCTTCGGCCAGACGCCGGCAGATGGCGACAGCCTCGGTGATTGCCTCCAGCGCCTCCTCCGGCCGCCCCAACTCACCCATTCGGTTCGACTGGT
>NZ_JBEXYN010000037.1:54081-54968 GCF_040630935.1 Streptomyces sp. NPDC005722 | reverse complement strand
GTTGTTGAGCGACCTGGCGAGGTTGGGGAGGAAGGCATCGGGCCGGGCTTCGGCCAGACGCCGATAGGCGCCAACAGCCTCGATGATCGCCTCCAGTGCATCTTCCCGCCGCCCCAACTCACCCAACCGGAGGGACTGGTTGTTGAGCGACCTGGCGAGGTTGGGGAGGAAGGCATCGGGCCGGGCTTCGGCCAGACGCCGATAGGCGCCAACAGCCTCGATGATCGCCTCCAGGGCTTCCTCTCGCCGCCCCAGCGCGGCCAACGGAGTGGACTGGTTGTTGAGCGACCTGGCGAGGTCGGGGAGGAAGGCATCGGGTCGGGCTTCGGCCAGGCGCCGGCGGATGGCGACGGCCTCGGTGATTGCCTCCAGCGCCTCCTCCGGCCGCCCCAACTCACCCAACTGAACCGACTGGTTGTTGAGCGAACTGCTGAGGTCAGGGAGGAAGGCATCGGGTCGGGCTTCGGCCAGACGCCGGCGGATGGCGACAGCCTCGATGATCGCCTCCAAGGCCTCCTCCGGCCGCCCCAACTCACCCAGCAAGTTCGATTGATTGTTGAGCGAACTGCTGAGGTCGGGGACGAAGGCATCGGGCCGGGCTTCGGCCAGGCGCCGGCGGATGGCGACAGCCTCGATGATCGCCTCCAGTGCCTCCTCCGGCCGTCCCAGCGCGGCCAGCCGGACCGACTGGTTGTTGAGCGACGTCGCGAGGTCGGGGAGGAAAGCGTCGGGTCGGGCTTCGGCCAGACGCCGATAGGCGCCAACGGCCTCGATGATCGCGTCCAGGGCCTCTTCCGGCCGTCCCAGCGCGGCCAGCAGGTTCGACTGGTTGTTGAGGGGCGTCGCGAGGTCGGGGAGGAAAGCGTCGGGTCGGGCTTCGGCCAGCG
>NZ_JBEXYN010000037.1:0-53985 GCF_040630935.1 Streptomyces sp. NPDC005722 | reverse complement strand
TGACGCCGATAGGCGCCAACGGCCTCGGTGATCGCGTCTAGGGCCTCTTCCGGCCGTCCCAGCGCGGCCAGCCGGACCGACTGGTTGTTGAGCGACCTGGCGAGGTTGGGGAGGAAAGCGTCGGGTCGGGCTTCGGCCAGACGCCGATAGGCGCCAACGGCCTCGGTGATCGCGTCTAGGGCCTCTTCCGGCCGTCCCAGCGCGGCCAGCCGGACCGACTGGTTGTTGAGCGACATCGCGAGGTTGGGGAGGAAAGCATTGGGCCGGGCCTCGGTCAGACGCCGATAGGCGCCAACGGCCTCGGTGATCGCGTCTAGGGCCTCTTCCCGCCGCCCCAGCGCACCCAGCCGGACCGACTGGCTGTTGAGCCATCGGGCTAGCGATGCAACATCACCAATCGCGCGGTACTCGGTGACGAGGCGAGTGGTCAAGGCTGTTGCAACGTCAGCGAGCACATGCGTTTGCGCGGGCATTGCCGAATACAGCGCTGTGAGAGCTTCGGGCGCACTTTCCGGATCATGCACGATCATGTTGAGTGCCTGTACCAGTGGCGCGGGGGACTCAACGCGGGTGGCAACGTCGACGGCAGTGGCTGCCAGAGCTCCAGGAGGCTCGGTGATCGCCCGGACGAGGCAGTCGGCTGCCCTGTCGCCAGCAGGACGGGCTGCAGCGCGGGCCAAGATGGTGAGTGCGTGATGGCTCTGCTCTGAGCCAGACGTTGGAAGTACGAGGGTAGTTAACGTGGGTTCGGTTGTGACAGCTTCGATGATGTATTGCTCGGCCAAGGGATCGGGTTGCAGGCTGCCCCAGTAGGAGTCACCGGTGGCAGGTGGGGGATACAGGTCGCGGATCCAGTCCGCGAGAGCGCGTCGGTTCTGCTCGGCGATATCACCGCGAAGCCCCGGCAACTGAGCCAGGACCTTATGCGCTTCATCGCGAGGGGTGGGTCCGCAAAGTTGGGCGGCGGCCATGGCCAGTGGCCGAATATGGTCCAAGCCCAGTCCGCGGTGCCGGGCAACGCGGTCCCAGTAACCCCGTTCATGGTTGAGCAAGACCTGCGTAGCCGATAGATCGGCAGTCGGGGATTCCTCGCTCAAGAGCGCCGCGAGGGCGTCCACGTGCAGTGCCAAGGCCTGCCCCGCGCTCAAAGCGGCCGGGGTCGGTTGTCGCGCTCCAGAGCGGCGCGCGCGAAAGTCGATGCCCTCGTAGTCCGGGGAACCTAGGCGCTGTAGGCTGCCGGCAAATGCGATCAGGGCTTCCTGCCACGCTTGCCCGCGCTTCTCCACGCTCTCGGCTAGAGGAGGAAGGGCAACCGGTTCAGATCGCATGGTCGTCGACAGTGCGGCTGAGGACGTGCGCAGGGTGGTGAACCACTCGCCAGCCGCGCGGGCGAGAAGTAGCAGCCGTACGGGGTAGCGGGGAGGATGGGCGGTCAGGTGATCAATGATCGCTTGGGCCTGCTCGGGCCGGGTCTCGACGTAGTCGAGCACCAGCAGTACCGGGGCTGTGCAGCGGCTGAGCGTTTTCAGATGGGCTGAGACGTCTGCTCGTTCCCTTATCTGGCCCACGACCCAGCCGGCGGCGTGCTGCAGATCAGACAGGCGGCGCGCCAAGCGGGTCTTGCCCTGCCCGCCTGCCCCAGTCATCAGCACCGCAGAACACAAGCCCGGCCCCTGACACCAGTCCCGCAGGGCGTCCAGGATTTGCTCACGTCCGGTGAAGGGCACCACTTCATGCTCCGCGCGCAGCAGCGCAGCCGGAGACTGCGGCGCCTGGGCCGGGAACCAGGGGGCTAGTACGTCCTGCAACTCCACCGGCTCACAGCGTAGATTTCGGCCCACAGCCTGTTCTACCGGATGGCGAAAGCCGTCCACGGCAGCCAGGGCGGTGATCGGCACGGCGGTTAGTCGGCGCTGCCCGAACCCCGGGGTGTCCCAAGCCACCACCCCCACCAGCAGCTCTCCGCACCACAAGGGGGCCCCCGACATTCCCGACCAGCGAGAGGGCACGTCGAGGTCGTAATCGGGCCAGCTGTCCACTCGCAGATCCAGCAAGCCTTGCTTCTGCCGGGCGAGTGGATTCAGACGGCCGTCCAGCTGCTCGCTGTCGCGCAGCGGCTCAGGGCCTTCGAACGCACGCGTGGCGTCGGGAAAGCCCACAGCCTCGCACGTGACCCCCGGTGCGGCGCCGACCAGCCGCCCGAAACGCACCGGGGCGCGCCAGCCCGGGTCGAAGTCAGGATCAGCGATCTCGACCAGGGCCGCATCCAACAGTGCATCCCCACGCCACACCACCCGGGCCTCGCGCAGGACACCCTCCTCCAGCAGCCGTACTTGCACGCGCGAGCACGGAACGCGGAATTCGTCGAACGTGACCGCGTGCGCCGCGGTGAGCAGCAGCCGCCCCGCAATCAGGTAGCCCGAGCCGACCGACCACCCCGGCTCCGACCCGGCAGCCCAGATCTCTGCTACGGCCCCGGCGTCCAATCCCATTGCCGTATCCCGTGAATGATCAGCGGGAAGGGATCGAGTCGGCCCGGCCGGTGATCCGGGGCGTGTTGCCCTGGCGGTCCTTGGGGTTGAGTACCAGTTTCATCCGGTGGGTAGCCGTCTCGGCAACCGAGCCCTTTGCTCCGAGTGAGAGCACGTAGACCCGTGCCTTGGCCTCGCCGCCGACTTCCTTGCGAACGTCCACGGCAAATTCCAGCTCGATCGGCCCCACCTCGAACCCGAGCTCCTCGCCCGCCCCCTCGACCTGTGCCGCAGCAAGCTCCGCCCGCACCCCGCGTACTGCGTCGGCCAGACCCACCCACACCTCGTCCGCCACCACGCCCCCTATCAGTAGACTGTCCCGGACTTCCGCAACACCGTACCGGCCACCCTCGGCCGCAGTACCCGCATCTGCAAACCCGCCCCCAGCTTCCTCACAGTGCACTCCCCGACTTCCGAAACTTTGGTGGCGCCCGCAGTGACGGCAAGCTGACGGCAACAGGTGTTAGTTATGGCGTCTCATCTGACTGTCGAAGCGCCACGGTAGGAAGCCGCGTTGTCAGGCTTCATGCGAGGCTTTGGCCATGATTGGTGAAGTGCCCAACGTTGAGGTTGGCCAGCCGTTCGATAGCCGTCGTCTTGCGCATGAGGCTGGTGTCCACCGGCCTCTCCAGGCCGGTATCTGTGGGACCAAGAAGTCCGGCGCTGAGTCCATCGTCGTGTCTGGTGGCTACAAGGATGACGAGGACTACGGCAACGTCATCGTCTACACCGGTCACGGTGGCCAGGACTCGTCCAAGAACCAGGTCAGCGACCAGACAGTTGAGGACGCGGGTAACGCGGCCTTGGTGACCAGTCACATGGAGGGTCTCCCGTCCGTGTGCTTCGAGGGGCACACAAGGGCTCCATCCACGCGCCGGCCACGGGCTACCGGTACGACGGGCTGTACCGCGTCACCAGCTACGGCAGCAAGCTGGGCGTTGACGGCTTCCTCATCTGGCAGTTCAGACTTGAGGCGTACCAGGACACCCCTGCCCCGAAAGCCGTGCAGCAGGAGCTTCCGGAACTCCCCGAGAGTGGTCCCGTACCCGCCGCGGGGGTCACGCCGGCGGGGGCGGAAAGTCCTGAGCGCGTCACCACCAGCGTGCAGCGCATCGTTCGGAGCACGGCAGTCACTCGGCAGGTCAAGAAGTGGCACGAGGGAGCCTGCCAGATCTGCAGCGTGACGGTGATCCTGCCTGGCGGGGCCTACAGCGAGGGCGCCCACATCCAGGCCCTTGGCAGCCCTCACAATGGGCCGGACACCACCGACAACGTGCTCTGCCTCTGCCCCACCTGCCACGTCATGTTCGACGGCGGCGCCATCGTACTGATGGACGACCTCACCATCATGCGGCACGGACGGAATCCGGGACGCTGCACACGCACCCGCAGCACACGATCAACCTGGCCTGCGTTGCCAGCCACCGAGACCGATGGCGCCAGTGACCCGATGCGGTACAGCAGCAATGTACCGCAACCACAGCAACCGTCATCGGCGCTAGACCCCCGTAGTCGGCCGCTGCGCAGCCGGTATGACCGCTTCTGGCCGATCTGGCTATGGCTACGGATCAGAGGGTCGGCAAGGAGGGCAACTGGCCGGGCGCACCTGTGCGGCTCGTGCACTCCACCTGCTCGCCCATGTGTCGTGAGTATGTCGCCCGATGTGGTTCGGCGGGTTCGCTCTGTCCCATCGCGAGCAGGACAGTGACGTCCGCCACGTCTCCCTGAGCCTCCGTCATACTGCTGGTGACTGTGACGTCGAAGCGGCGCGGGGCAGGTCGTGCAACAGGGGGTGGAACCATGTCGGGGTCCGGTCGTGAGCGCCCTTCGCGCGGCGAGCTGATACGACAGCGTGCGCGGGCGCAGTTCGTGGGCAGGCGGCTGCAAGTGTCTCTGTTCGCGGAGAACCTGGTAAGGGATCCGCTGTCGGAGGGTGACCCGGCGAATTTCCTGTTCCATGTACGCGGAGTGGGCGGGGTGGGGAAATCCACCTTGCTCCGGCACTGGCGGGAGGCGGCCCGGCGGGCGGGTGCGGTGACTGCAGTGGTGGACGAGAACGATGTCCACGGCGTACCGCAGGCTCTGTCGGAATTGGCCCGGCAGCTGGCTGAGGAAGCCGGCCCGCTCAAGGGGTTCGACCGGGCAGTCGAGCAGTTCCGCCGGGAGCAGGAAGCAGCCACCGAGCCAGCACCAGCCGTGGGCGCTGCCTCACCCGAGGGCAGTACGTCGCTGTCGAGCCGGTTGGTAGCGCAGGCCACGCTGGGCGCTGTTTCGCTGATTCCCGGCGCCGGTGTGGTGACCGCGATGGCGAACCCGGAGGCCGCAGCGCAGGGGTTAGACCGGCTGCGAGCCGGTGCTGGGGCCCGGGGGCGTCGAGGGCATGGCGGGGACGCGGCCGGGGTGAGCCGGGCGTTCGTCGCCCAGCTGGATCGACTGTGCGGGCAATACCCGTGGGTGGTGCTGTTCTTCGACACTTGGGAGCAGACCGCTCGCTATCTGGACGCCTGGTTGCTAGATCTGCTCCACGACACCTTCGGGCCGCTGCCGGCCAACATCATGGTCGTGCTGGCCGGGCGCGACGAACTCACGGAACGAGAATGGGCACCGTTGCGAGCCCAGGTGGCGGACGTACCGCTGGACGTGTTTACGGAGGCAGAGACCCGGGCTCTGCTGGCCGCACGGGAGGTAACTGAGCCGGAGGCAGTGGAAGCGGTCCTGCAACTGTCAATGGGGCTCCCGCTACTCGTTGAACTCTGCGCCCTTGCCGGGCCCACAACCGCCCGGGTCGTGGCCCAAGGCGGGGATGCCGTGGACGCGGCGGTCGAGCGCTTCGTGCAGTGGATCAGCGACCCGAAACGGCGGGAAACGGTGCTGGCATGCGCGCTGGCGCCGCAGCTGAACGAGGACGTGTTTGCCGCTGCTGCACCTGAGGAAGCTCAGGGTTTGTGGGAGTGGCTCTGCGGGCAGCCGTTCGTCAGCGGCCACGGCGACTTCAAGCAGTATCACGCAGTGGTGCGTGCCAGCATGGTGCGCCACGAGCGCACTCATTCACCCCGGCGCTGGACTACGGTGCACCTCGGACTCGCCGATGCCCACGCAACCTGGCGAATAGCCGTCGAGCAGGGACTTCCCGAATCAAAATATTGGGGCGATCCCCGGTGGTACCGGCACCATCTAGCGGAGACCTACCATCGACTCTGCGCACACCCGGTAGCCAGCCTTGAGACAGCGTTGGAGCAGACGGCTCACGCCGCTGGCGGGGACGCAACGACCCTGCGGCAATGGACCGACATTTTGGCGCAGGCAGCCCGCGATACCGACGACCCCGCCCTCCTCTCCTGGGCCGATCGGCTGGAGAGCGCCAGCACCAATAGCGATCCCGGCCTCGCATCCCTTACTGTCCTGCTGACCCAGGGACAGCTCAACCCCACCATCCGGGCCTGGGTTCACACCTACCGCGGCCGGCGCTTCTTCCTCGCCGATCGCGACGAAGAAGCCCTCGCCGAACTTGACCGTGCCCTCGCCGCTGACCCCCACAACCACCGCGCCATGGCCTACCGCGGCGACGTCCACAGCTGGCAAGGCCGCTACGACGACGCCATCGCGGACCTAAATGCCGCCCTCGACATCAACCCCACCTACGCCTGGGCCCTCGCCTCCCGAGGACAGGCGCACCGGTTGTCGGGTCGTCACGACGACGCCATTGCGGACCTGAATGCCGCCCTCGACCTCGACCCCACAGACGCCTGGACCTTCGCCTCCCGAGGGGAGACGCACCGGTTGGCGGGCCGCTACGACGACGCCATCACCGACCTGAACGCCGCCCTCAACATCAACCCCACCTACGCCTGGGCCCTCGCCTCCCGAGGGGAGACGCACCGGTCGGCGGGCCGCTACGACGACGCCATCACCGACCTGAACGCCGCCCTCGACATCAACCCCACCTACGTCTGGGCCCTCGCCTCCCGAGGGGAGACGCACCGGCAGGCAGACCGCTACGACGACGCCATCACCGACTTCACCGCCGCTCTCAACATCAACCCCACCTACGCCTGGGCCCTCGGCTCCCGAGGACAGGCGCACCGGCAGGCGGGCCGCTACGACGACGCCATCGCGGACCTAAATGCCGCCCTCAACATCGACCCCACCCTCGCCTGGGCCCTCGCCGATCGAGGGGAGGCGCACCGGCAGGCAGACCGCTACGACGACGCCATCACCGACTTCACCGCCGCTCTCAACATCAACCCCACCTACGCCTGGGCCCTCGGCTCCCGAGGACAGGCGCACCGGCAGGCAGGCCGTTACCAGCTTGCGCGGGAGGACCTTGAGCGTGCTACCGCATCCAATCCTGACGACCCTGGCCTGCTGTTTGAGAAATTGCTGCTGGACACGGTGACGTCGGGGCCCATGACATACGCGGAGCAGTGGACCGAGCTACTCAATTCCCCAGTGGAAATATTGAATGAAAATGCCACCGGCTTTTTTAAGCTATTTCGGGCGCTGCTTCTCCAACGCGAAAATAACGTGGTGGAGGCAACCGAAGTGTTCCTGTCTGCAAGCCCTGGCCACGACACTGTCACCGACTTGCTTCGCTACCTAGCTGAGCTATCCGCCGTGGATGGTGAGCTTGGGGACCGCGCGCGGCAGTGCCATCAGCTCATCACAGAGCATGCCCGACAATGAACCACCTCTCGCAGTGCGGGTCTCTCTGGTCAGTAAGAGGCGCTAACCCTCTCTATAGCCGCGCTAAGACGAGGATGGGGTGCGGAGTCTCTACCTGGACCCAGCTCGTGGCTGACATCACCAGATGACATCAACGCCGGGGGACAATCAGGGGACGTGGCAGCCGGAGACCGACCAGAGGCCTCACTGCAAACGCCTTCCGGCAGGTCGCATGAAGCCCGGCACGAAGTTGCAAGGCAGTGGTCCCGGCCTCCTGGCACGGCCAAGATCCCTCCATGGACGATTACGCGCTTCCCACGGGCCACGATGTGCCGACACCGGATGCAGTTCGGCGGAGCTGGGCGACAACCGTTGCGGCACTGCCCGTCGGCTCCCGAGTCGCTGGAGAGATCAGCGGACGTCAGCGCTTCGGAGTCTTCATCCTCCTCGATGGGTTCCCGGAGGCCGTGGCACTGGCCGAGATCACGGCGATGCCGCATGAGATGGAGCTGCCCGCTCTCGGGACCCGCGTCGCGGGTGAGGTTCTCTGGCACGCCGAACACAACCACCAGGTGAAGGTCAGACTCGACGAGTGGAAGGGGTCTGCCGAGTGATCGCTATCGGGCCGTCTCTGGGCCGTGAAAGGTTGGCCAACGTTGACAGGGGACGCCCGAGGGTGACCGGAGCCTCACCCATGTGACCTGGGCGGCCCCGAACGATCTGCGACACTGGTTGAACCATGCCTGCACCCGGAGAACTCACATTCGTCGCGCCGCGCGGAGCCAAGAAGCCGCCGCGGCACCTTGCCGACCTCTCGCCCGAGGAGCGCCGGGAGGCGGTCGCGGAGCTGGGGGAGAAGCCGTTCCGCGCCAAGCAGCTGTCGCAGCACTACTTCGCGCGGTACGCCGATGACCCCGCCGCCTGGACGGACATCCCGGCGGGGGCGCGGGGGAAGCTGGCGGAGGGGCTCCTGCCGGAGCTGATGTCCGTGGTGCGGCACAGCAGCACCGACAACGACACCACGCGCAAGACGCTGTGGCGGCTGTTCGACGGGACGCTGGTCGAGTCGGTCCTGATGCGCTACCCGGACCGGGTGACCATGTGCATCAGCTCGCAGGCCGGCTGCGGCATGAACTGCCCGTTCTGCGCCACCGGCCAGGCCGGTCTGGACCGGAACCTGTCGACCGGGGAGATCGTGCACCAGATCGTGGCGGGCATGCGCTCGCTGCGCGACGGGGAGATCCCGGGCGGCCCTGCGCGGCTGTCGAACATCGTCTTCATGGGCATGGGCGAGCCGCTCGCGAACTACAAGCGCGTCGTCGGCGCCATCCGCCGGCTGACCGACCCGGAGCCGGACGGGCTGGGGCTGTCCCAGCGGGGCATCACCGTGTCGACGGTGGGCCTGGTCCCGGCCATGCTGCGCTTCGCCGACGAGGGCTTCAAGTGCCGGCTCGCGGTGTCGCTGCACGCGCCCGACGACGAGCTGCGCGACACCCTGGTGCCGGTGAACACCCGCTGGAAGGTGCGCGAGGTGCTGGACGCCGCGTGGCACTACGCGGACGTGTCCGGGCGCCGGATCTCCATCGAGTACGCGCTGATCAGGGACATCAACGATCAGGCGTGGCGGGCGGACCTGCTGGGCCGGCTGCTCAAGGGTCGCCGCGTCCACGTCAACCTGATCCCGCTGAACCCGACCCCCGGCTCGAAGTGGACGGCCTCCCGTCCCGAGGACGAGCGGGCCTTCGTGGCGGCTCTGGAGGCGCACGGCGTGCCGGTCACCGTCCGGGACACCCGGGGGCAGGAGATCGACGGCGCCTGCGGTCAGCTGGCGGCTTCCGAGCGCTGACCTGCGCTTGCTATGGTGACGGTCGTTTGCGGCCGTTTGCCGCGACGTCATACAGATCACACAAAAGAACATCCGACAGGGGAGCGCGGAGAGCGCTGAGAGTGCGGCACGGCCGCAGACCCTCGGACCTGATCCGGGTCATACCGGCGTAGGGAGTCACCACATGAGCACCACCCGTCGGCGTGTGGCCGGCACCGCACTGGCCGTCGCGCTCGGCGCGAGCGCGCTCGCCGCCTGCGGCGGCGACGGCGACACCGCCAAGGACAAGGGCGCCGCCGCCTCCAAGACCGTCACCCTGGTCAGCCACGACTCCTTCGCAGCGTCGAAGGACGTGCTGAAGGCGTTCACGAAGCAGACCGGCTACACCGTCAAGGTGCTGCGCGGCGGCGACGCCGGCGCCGCGCTCAACCAGGCCGTGCTGTCCAAGGGCAACCCGCAGGGCGACGTCTTCTTCGGCGTCGACAACACCCTGCTGTCCCGGGCCCTCGACAACGACCTGTTCGAGCCGTACGAGGCCAAGGACCTCGACAAGGTGCCCGCCGCGCTCCAGCCGGACGCCGCGAAGCACCGCGTCACCCCGATCGACTTCGGCGACGTCTGCGTCAACTACGACCGGAAGTACTTCACCGAGCACAAGCTCCCCGTGCCGGAGAGCCTCGACGACCTCGTCAAGCCCGCGTACAAGGACCTGCTGGTCACCGAGAACGCCGCCACCTCCTCCCCGGGTCTCGCCTTCCTCCTCGCCACCACCGCGAAGTACGGCGACGGGGGCTGGGAGGCGTACTGGAAGAAGCTCGAGGCGAACGGCGTCCAGGTCGTCGACGGCTGGGAGCAGGCCTACTACGACACCTTCTCCGGCGCCGGCGGCGGCAAGGGCGACCGGCCGCTGGTCGTCTCGTACGCCTCCAGCCCGCCCGCCGAGGTGCTCGCGCTGAAGACGCAGCCGGCGGAGGGGCCGACCGGTGTCGCGACCGGCACCTGCTTCCGGCAGGTGGAGTTCGCCGGCCTGCTCAAGGGCGCGAAGAACCCCGAGGGCGGCAAGGCGCTCGTCGACTTCCTGCTGAGCCGCGCCTTCCAGGAGGACATGCCGCTCAGCATGTTCGTCAACCCCGTGCGGGACGACGCGAAGCTGCCCGAGGTCTTCACCAAGTACGCGCCGGTCGTCGCCGACCCGGCCACCGTCGCCCCGGAGAAGATCGCCGAGAACCGTGAGCAGTGGGTCAAGTCGTGGTCCTCGCTCGTGCTGAAGTAACGAAGGACGCCGGGGGGCGGCGCGCCGGGACGGCGGCCCTCCGGCCGCTCGCCGTACGGGTCGGCCTGATGGCCGTGCCGGTCGCGTTCTTCGGGCTGTTCTTCGGCTACCCGGTCGCCGCCATCGTCGCCCGCGGGCTCCGCGAGGACGGACGGTGGCGGTTCGGCCGGTTCGCGGACGTCCTGGGCGAGCCCGACGTCCTGCACGTGCTGTGGTTCACCTGCTGGCAGGCGGCCGCCTCCACCGCGCTCACCCTGGCGATCGCGCTGCCCGGCGCCTACGTCTTCGCCCGCTTCGACTTCCCCGGCAAACAGTTGCTGCGCGCGGTGGTGACCGTGCCCTTCGTGCTGCCGACGGTGGTCGTCGGCTCGGCCTTCCTCGCGCTGCTGGGGCGCGGCGGGCTGCTCGACGAACTGTGGGGGGTGCGCCTGGACACCACGGTGTGGGCGATCCTCCTCGCGCACGTCTTCTTCAACTACGCGGTCGTCGTACGGACCGTGGGCGGGCTGTGGGCGCAGCTCGACCCCCGGCAGGAGGAGGCCGCGCGGGTCCTCGGCGCGGGACGCCTCACGGCCTGGCGCAAGGTGACGCTGCCCGCGCTCGCCCCCGCCGTCGCCGCGGCGGCGCTGATGGTCTTCCTCTTCACCTTCACCTCCTTCGGCGTCATCCAGATCCTCGGCGGCCCCACCTTCTCCACCCTCGAGGTGGAGATCTACCGCGAGACCGCCCAGTTGCTGGACCTGCCGACGGCCGCCGTGCTGACCGTCGTCCAGTTCGCCGCCGTCGCGGCGATCCTCGCCGTGCACGCAGGGACGGTACGGCGCAGGGAGGGCGCGCTGCGCCTGGTGGACCCGGCCCGCACCGCCCGGCGGCCGCGCGGCGCCGGCGAGTGGGGACTGCTGGCGGGCGTGCTCGGGGTGGCCGCGCTGCTGATCCTGCTGCCGCTGGGCGTGCTCGCCGAGCGCTCGCTGCACGGACCCGACGGCTACGGCCTCGGCTACTACCGCGCGCTGGGTTCGGTGGCCGGAAGCGGCGGGACGTTCCTGGTCGCGCCGGTCTCCGCGGTCTGGAACTCGCTCCAGTACGCGGCCGCCGCCACCGCGATCGCCCTGGTCGTCGGCGGGCTCGCCGCGGCCGCCCTCACCCGCCGGGCCGGGCGCCTCGTACGGGGCTTCGACGCCCTGCTCATGCTGCCGCTCGGCACCTCGGCGGTGACCATCGGCTTCGGCTTCCTCATCACCCTCGACGAACCGCCGCTGGACCTGCGCTCCTCATGGATCCTGGTGCCGCTCGCCCAGGCGCTGGTCGGGGTGCCCTTCGTGGTGCGCACCATGCTGCCCGTGCTGCGTGCCGTGGACGACCGGCTGCGCGAGGCGGCGGCGGTGCTCGGTGCCTCCCCGCTGCGGGTCTGGCGCGAGGTCGACCTGCCGCTGGTGCGGCGGGCGCTGCTGGTGGCGGCCGGCTTCGCCTTCGCCGTGTCCCTGGGCGAGTTCGGCGCCACCGTCTTCATCGCCCGCCCCGACAACCCCACCCTGCCGGTCGCGGTCGCGCGCTTCCTCGGACGGGCCGGGGAGCTCAACCACGGCCAGGCGATGGCGCTCAGCACAGTGCTGATGTTGGTGTGCGCGGTCGCGCTGCTGGCGCTGGAACGTATCCGCATCGACAGGTCGGGGGAGTTCTGATGACCCTGCTGCGACTGGACGGCGCCACCGTGCGCTTCGGCGGCCACACCGCCCTGGACGCCGTGGGCCTGGAGGTGGCCGAGCACGAGACGGTCTGCGTGCTCGGGCCCAGCGGCAGCGGCAAGTCCACGCTGCTGCGGGTCGTCGCCGGGCTGCAGCCGCTGGACGCCGGGCACGTCCTGCTGGCGGGCCGCGACCAGGCGGGGGTCCCGGCGCACCGGCGCGGCGTGGGCCTGATGTTCCAGGACCACCAACTCTTCCCGCAGCGCGACGTCGCCGGGAACGTCGACTTCGGCCTGCGCATGCGCGGCGCCGGTCGCACCGAACGGCAGCGCGCGGTCGAGGAGTTGCTGGAGCTCGTCGGCATGCCCGGTGCGCAGCAGCGCGCCGTCGCCTCCCTGTCCGGCGGTGAGCAGCAGCGCGTCGCCCTGGCCCGGGCGCTGGCGCCGGGGCCCCGGCTGCTCATGCTCGACGAACCGCTCGGCCAACTCGACCGGGGCCTGCGCGAACGCCTGGTCGTCGAGTTGCGCGGGCTCTTCCGGCGGCTGGGCACCACGGTGCTGGCCGTCACCCACGACCAGAGCGAGGCCTTCGCGCTCGCCGATCGCGTCGTCATCATGCGCGACGGCCGTGTCGAGCAGGTCGGCACCCCGCTGGAGGTGTGGCAGCGGCCCGTCTCCGAGTTCGTGGCGCGCTTCCTCGGCTTCGACAACGTGGTGCCCGCCACCGTCACCGGCGACGCCGCCGACACCGCCTGGGGCAAGGTCCCCGTCCCCCCGGGCTCCCCGCAGGGCGCGGGACGGCTGCTTGTACGGCCCGCCGGCGTACGGCTCGTCCCGCCCTCCGACGGGCTGCGCTGCGACGTCCTCGCCCGTACGTTCCGCGGAGACCAGGTCACGCTTCTCCTGCGGCCCGAGGAGGGCCCGCGGCTGGAGGCGGGTTGCGCCCTGCGCGACGCCCCCGCCGAGGGCGAGACGGTCGGCGTCTCGTTCAGCGCGGACGAGGTCGTGGTCCTGGGCGAGTAGGCCCCGTTCAGCGGCGGGCGCTTTCGGGTGGTGCGGTGGGGCCGGTGGGTGGGTGCGGGTTCGTCTCGCGCCCTTCGGGCGCACGGCGGCTGGCTGCGGAGGGGAGGGTGGGGGCCTGCCCTGTTCGCAGTGTGCGGGTGGGTGGGGGTGCGGGTTCAGGCGCCGGAGCGGGGTGCGTTTCCGGTGGCCTGGGGTCTCGTTGCCGTCCGCCGGTATAGATGGCCGCTTCCACGCCTACTCCCGGTGCTGGGCGCGCCCGCCGTAACCCGCGTCTGCGGATATTTCGGGGTGCCGCAGGGGGGTCGGTGGGAGATCGGGCTCGCTTTCAGCGGTATAGCCGTCGGAAGAGAGCCCGATGTCCGATCGGGGAAGCACCCGCAGACGCCGGTTACGGCGGGCGCGCCACCCACCAAGAGTGGGCGTGGTCACCGGCCATCTGCACCCGCTGACGGCAACGAGACCCGAGCCAGACGAACAACCAGCCCCGCTCCGGCGCCTGAACCCCAGCCGCCCACCCACCCGCACACCGCAGACAAGCCCCGGACCGCCACCCTCCCCTCCGCAGCCAGCGCAGTGCGCCCGAAGGGCGCGAGACGGCGCGACAGCCGGCGACGTACGGGCTAACCCCGCGTCAGGCGTGCCAGGGCCTGCGGGGCGTCCTCGACGGAGTCGACCAGCGCGATGCGCGGCTCCATGGAGCGGCCTTCCGCCAGTGCCTGGAGGAGAGGCCAGGCCGGCAGCCGCCGGGTCCAGTGGTCACGGTCGACCAGCACCATGGGGCGCGGGGCGCCGTTGGACTCGTAGTAGTTCGGCGTGGTGTTGTCGAAGACCTCCTGGACGGTGCCCGCGGCGCCCGGCAGGAAGACGACCCCGGCGGTGCAGCGGGCCAGCAGGCCGTCCTCGCGGGTGGCGTTCGCGAAGTACTTGGCGATGTGCGCGGCGAAGGCATTCGGCGGCTCGTGGCCGTAGAACCACGTCGGCACGCCGATCGACTCGCCGCCACCGGGCCACCGGTCGCGCACGTCGAAGGCGACGCGCGCCCAGTCCGTGACGGAGGGACGGAAGGAGGGGATCTTGGCGACCGTCTCCAGGGCGTCGAGGAGCATCGTGTCGTCGAAGGGCGCGGCGTAGGCGCCGAGGTTGGCCGCCTCCATGGCGCCGGGCCCGCCGCCCGTGGCGACGGTCAGGCCCTCGCGGGCCAGCGCGCGGCCGAGGCGGGCGGCGCCCGCGTACGCGTCGGTGCCGCGCTCCATGGCGTGACCGCCCATGACGCCCACGACGCGGGCGTCCATGACGAGTTCGTCGAAGGCGTCGGAGACCGCGTCGTCGTGGATGCTGCGGAGCATCGAGGCGTAGATGTCGCGGCTGCCCCGCGTGCGCAGGAACCACTGGTAGGCGCGGGCGTCCGGGGTCGCCTCGTAGCCGTCGGCCAGGCCCTCGAACAGCGTCCCGGGGGCGTAGAGCGAGCCCCGGTACGGGTCGAAGGGAAGGTCCGGCAGCGGGGGGAAGACCATGGCACCGGCGGCGCGGACGCGGGACGTCGTCTCCGGCTCCATCGGGCAGCCCAGGAACACGGCCTCGGCGGTGTCGGCGGACAGCAGGGCGTCCGTACGGGTCGTCAGGTCGACCGACTGGACGCGGTATCCGCGCAGCGAGCCCGACGCGGCGACGCGGTCGAACTCCTCGAGGGTCTCTATCTCGTGATCGTTCGGATCGTTCGGCGAGAGCACGCCCGCCACCCTAGCGCCCGCGGCGGAGGCCGCCGCCGCGGGGCTGCTCGGGGCGTCACGGCAGCGGCAGGGTGCCCAGGCGGGCGACGAGCAGGGTCAGCGGCAGCACCGCGCCGAGGACCGCCAGGGCCCGCACGGCGGCCGCGTTGCGCAGCAGGGCGGCGGGCGCGCCGAGCCGGGTGAGGGCGGCGGTGGCCGGACGGCGGGCGCGCCTGGCGTCCACGGTCGCGGTCAGGGCGGTCGCGACCGCCGACAGGACGACGAGGACGGCACCCAGCACCGTGAGCGGTCCCACGGGGTGCGCCACGGCGCCGAGCCGGTCGCTCCCGGCGAGTGCGGTGGCGGCCACCGCGCACAGCGCGCCCAGCGGACGCCCCACGAGCGCCGCCTCCTCCTGGAGGGCCCGGCCCGCCAGCAGCCGCAGTGCGCCGGGCCGGTACGCCGCCAGCAGCCGTCCGGACAGGTGGACCACGCCCGGCATGGCCAGCACCATGCCGGTGGCCGTCAGCAGCCAGCCACCGACGACGGCCGCGGTGGCGTGGCCGAGTCCGCCGGGCAGCGGCAGCGTGCCGCCGGGCGCGGCGGCGCCGGCGTCCCCGGCCGAGGAGATCTGCACGGCCAGGCCGATCACGACGAGCGCGACACCCCACGGCAGTCCGGACGGCGTACGGCCCTCGCGGGCGGCGGGCTCCTCCTGACGGGTGCGCCGCGGCCGGAGCACGACCGCGGCCGAGACCGCCGCGGCCAGCGGCAGCGTGGCCAGCAGGGTCAGCGCGCCCGCGAGCGGCATCTCCCGGTCCGCACCCAGTGCCTCGGCCGCGCCGGTGAAGTACGGACCGGGCAGGTCGCCGCGGAGGAAGAGGAAGCCGAAGAGCGCGATCAGCACGCCCAGACCGCAGTTGAGCGCGGAGCTCGCAGCGGCGAGCAGGGGCAGTCCGTGCCGGCCGAGTCCGGCGGCGGCCAGTCCCGCGTGCAGCCGCCCGCTCGGCTCCGTACGGGCCACGAGCACCGACAGGTGGACGGTGGCGGCGAACGGGACCGCGCACCACAGCAGCCGGAGCAGGCCGTCCGGGGCGTCCTCGGGGTGGGCGAGGGCGTGCCCGAGCACGGCGAGCAGCAGGAATCCCGTGCCCGCGGCCGCGGCGACGACCATCAGCCGGCGCAGCAGCACCTCCGGGCGGGAGCCGAGGGCTACACGGAGGCTGAGCACGAGTCGGCGTCCTCCCGCTCCTGTCGCGGCATGCCCGCCGCGAAGCGTCCGTCGACGAGGGTGACCACCCGGTCGGCGAGGGAGACGACCTCGGGCTCGTTGGAGGCCAGCACCACGGTGATGCCGTGCGAGCGGGCGGCGCTGGTCAGCATGCGCAGCACCTGGGCGCGGTCGGCACGGTGCAGCGGCGCGGTCGGCTCGTCGGCGAAGACCACCGAGGGCCGGTTGACCAGGGCGCGGGCGATCGCCACCCGCTGCCGCTCGGCCTGCAGCAGCCGGCCGGGACGCTGGCGGGCGGCCCCGCCGATGTCCAGCCGGTCCAGCCACTCCTGGGCGGCCGCACGGGCCGTGCGGTACGGGACGCCGCACAGCAGGAGGGGCAGCGCGGCGTTCTCCCGGACGGTCAGTTCGGGCAGCAGCTGCGGGCTGCTGTCGATCCAGCCGAAGCGCTCACGCCGCAGCCGTTCGCGCGCTGTCGCGCCGAGGGTGTGCACGGGGGAGCTGTTGAACCACACCTCGCCCTGCTCGGGGAGCAGTTCGCCGGACAGACAGCGCAGCAGCGTGGTCTTCCCGGCGCCGTGCGGGCCGAGGAGGCCGAGGATCTCGCCCTCCCGCACACCGAGGGACACACCGAGCAGAGCGGGTGAGCGGTCGTGCGTGTGGCGCAGGCCGCGGGCCCACAGCACGTCGTTGTCGGGTGGGTTCACGTTGGCCTCTAACGAACGCGGGGAGTCCGGGTCACTGCGGCACCGTACGCGCCCCACGGCCCGGGATCCCGGTCACCGCGGCGTGTTCCGCGCCCGCGCCCACCCGTGCGGCGTACGCACGGGCCCTGTACGGCGTCCGGCCCGCGCGGACGCCGACGGGCCGGGGCACGCGGTGTGCGTGCCCCGGCCCGTGGGTGGCGGGGGGACCGTCAGAGCTTGGTCCAGGCCTCCGTGAGGACGGTGCGCAGGACGCCCTCGATCTCGTCGAACGTCGACTGGTCGGCGATCAGCGGCGGCGCGAGCTGGACGACCGGGTCGCCGCGGTCGTCGGCGCGGCAGTACAGGCCGTTCTCGAAGAGGGCCTTGCTGAGGAAGCCGTACAGGACGCGCTCGGTCTCCTCGGCGGTGAAGGTCTCCTTGGTGACCTTGTCCTTCACCAGCTCGATGCCGTAGAAGAAGCCGTTCCCGCGCACGTCGCCGACGATCGGCAGGTCGTGGAGCTTCTCCAGGGTGGCGCGGAAGGCGCCCTCGTTGTCGAGCACGTGCTGGTTGAGCTGCTCGCGCTCGAAGATGTCGAAGTTGGCGAGGGCGACCGCCGACGACACCGGGTGGCCGCCGAAGGTGTAGCCGTGCAGGAAGGTGTTGTCGCCCTTGTAGAAGGGCTCGGCGACGCGGTCGGAGATGATGCACGCGCCGATGGGGGAGTAGCCCGAGGTCATGCCCTTGGCGCAGGTGATCATGTCCGGGACGTAGCCGAACTTGTCGCAGCCGAACATCGTGCCGAGCCGGCCGAAGGCGCAGATGACCTCGTCGGAGACGAGCAGGACGTCGTACTGGTCGCAGATCTCGCGGACCCGCTGGAAGTACCCGGGCGGGGGCGGGAAGCAGCCGCCTGCGTTCTGCACCGGCTCCAGGAAGACGGCCGCGACGGTGTCGGGGCCCTCGAAGAGGATCTCCTGCTCGATCTGGTCGGCGGCCCAGCGGCCGAAGGCCTCCGGGTCGTCGCCGAAGAGCGGGGCGCGGTAGATGTTGGTGTTGGGCACCTTGTGGGCGCCGGGGACCAGCGGCTCGAAGGGGGCCTTGAGGCCCGGCAGTCCGGTGATGGACAGGGCGCCCTGCGGGGTGCCGTGGTAGGCGACGGCCCGCGAGATGACCTTGTACTTGGTCGGCTTGCCCTTGAGCTTGAAGTACTGCTTGGCGAGCTTCCACGCGGTCTCGACGGCCTCGCCGCCGCCGGTGGTGAAGAAGACCTTGTTGAGGTCGCCGGGGGCGTAGTCGGCCAGGCGCTCGGCGAGCTCGACGGCCTTGGGGTGGGCGTAGCTCCAGACCGGGAAGAAGGCGAGCTCCTGGGCCTGCTTGTAGGCGGTCTCGGCGAGCTCCACGCGGCCGTGGCCGGCGTTGACCACGAACAGCCCCGCGAGGCCGTCGATGTACCGCTTGCCCTTGTCGTCGTAGATGTACGTGCCCTCGCCGCGCACGATGGTCGGCACAGGGGCGTTCTCGTACGACGACATGCGGGTGAAGTGCATCCACAGGTGGTCGTACGCGGTCTTGGAAAGGTCCGCGCTCATGGCTATCTGGTTCCCCAGGTGTAGGTCTGCTTCCGGAGCTTGAGGTAGACGAAGCTCTCGGTGGACCGCACGCCGGGCAGCGTGCGGATCCGCTTGTTGATCGTCTCCAGGAGATGGTCGTCGTCCTCGCAGACGATCTCGATCAGCAGGTCGAAGGAGCCCGCGGTCACGACGACGTATTCGACCTCCGTCATCTCCGCGAGCGCGTCGGCGACGTGCTCGATGTCGCCCTCGACGTTGATGCCGACCATCGCCTGCCGCCGGAACCCCACGGTGAGCGGGTCGGTGACGGCGACGATCTGCATGACGCCCTGGTCGAGCAGCTTCTGGACGCGCTGGCGGACGGCCGCCTCCGACAGGCCCACGGCCTTGCCGATGGCGGCGTAGGGACGCCTGCCGTCCTCCTGGAGCTGTTCGATGATCGCCTTGGAGACGGAATCGATCACGAAGGCGCCGTTGGCGCCCCTGTGATCCGGAGTACGAGTGGCCACGCCCCCACTGTGCACGAGAGGTCAGCCGTCACGCAACCCCCGATCGATGAAATCCGTGGTTTGAGGGCTCGAAACTCACGGAATCCATTGTTTCGGAGTTTCGGCTATGTCGAATACCGCAGTGCTGCAGGTAGGCTGGTGCCCGTCTCACACATCGGACAGGAACAGGGAGAGGTGCAGTGAGCGAGCTCCGTACCTTGCGCAACCACATCAACGGAGAATTCCGCGACGCCGCCGACGGGCGCACCACCGACGTGGTGAACCCCGCCACCGGCGAGGTCTACGCGACCGCGCCGCTCTCCGCCGCCGCCGATGTCGACGCGGCCATGGCCGCGGCCGCGGCCGCCTTCCCGGCCTGGCGCGACACGACGCCCTCCGAGCGCCAGAAGGCGCTGCTCAAGATCGCGGACGCCTTCGAGGCGCGCGCGGACGAGCTGGTGGCCGTCGAGAGCGAGAACACCGGCAAGCCGATCGGGCTGACGGCCAGCGAGGAGATCCCTCCGATGGTCGACCAGATCCGCTTCTTCGCGGGCGCCGCCCGCCTGCTCGAGGGCCGCTCGGCCGGCGAGTACATGGAGGGCATGACCTCCATCGTCCGCCGCGAGCCGGTCGGCGTCTGCGCCCAGGTCGCCCCGTGGAACTACCCGATGATGATGGCCGTGTGGAAGTTCGCCCCGGCGATCGCCGCCGGCAACACGGTCGTGCTGAAGCCCTCGGACACCACCCCGGCCTCCACCGTGCTGATCGCCGAGATCATCTCCGGGATCCTGCCCGAGGGCGTCTTCAACGTCGTCTGCGGCGACCGCGAGACGGGCCGGCTGATGGTCGAGCACCCGACCCCGGCGATGGCCTCCATCACCGGCTCGGTCCGCGCCGGCATCCAGGTCGCCGGCAGCGCCGCCAAGGACGTCAAGCGGGTCCACCTGGAGCTCGGCGGCAAGGCGCCGGTCGTGGTCTTCCAGGACACCGACATCGCCAAGGCGGTCGAGGACATCGCCGTCGCCGGCTACTTCAACGCCGGCCAGGACTGCACGGCCGCCACCCGCGTCCTGGTCCACGAGTCGATCCACGACGAGTTCGTGGCCCAGCTTGCCAAGGCCGCCACCGACACCAAGACCGGTGCCGCGGACGACGAGGACGTGCTGTACGGCCCGCTGAACAACGCCAACCAGCTCGCCCAGGTCACCGGCTTCATCGAGCGCCTCCCGGCGCACGCCAAGGTCGAGGCCGGCGGCCACCGCGTCGGCGAGAAGGGCTACTTCTACGCCGCGACCGTCGTGTCCGGCCTCAAGCAGGACGACGAGATCATCCAGAACGAGGTCTTCGGCCCCGTCATCACCGTGCAGTCCTTCACCGACGAGGACCAGGCCGTGGAGTGGGCGAACGGCGTCGAGTACGCCCTCGCCTCCTCGGTGTGGACCAAGGACCACGGCCGCGCGATGCGCATGTCCAAGCGCCTGGACTTCGGCTGCGTGTGGATCAACACCCACATCCCGCTGGTCGCGGAGATGCCGCACGGCGGCTTCAAGAAGTCCGGCTACGGCAAGGACCTGTCCGCCTACGGCTTCGAGGACTACACCCGCATCAAGCACGTCATGACCTCCCTGGACGGCTGACGCCGCAGGGCGCGAGCCCACGCCACGGCCCCGGCGCGACCCCCGCGTCCGGGGCCGCGGCACGTGCGCGTACGCTCCGGACCATGGAGGATCGAAGATCTCTTGAACAGCGCATACGCGCCTGGCTCGTTGTCTTCGTGGTGTGCCTGGTGCTGAGCGGCGCGACCGCGTTCCCGCTGGTGCACGAGGTGCGGTGGGTGGACGGCTGGGGTCTGCCCGGGGCCGTCGGCGACTGGATCGCCCACGTGCGGGAGGCGCTCGACGCCACCGACGCCGAGTACCCGTTCCTGATGTACGGGACGGACTGGCTCGCCTTCGCCCACCTGGTGATCGCCACGGCCTTCTACGGCGTCTGGCGCGACCCGGTGCGCAACGTCTGGATCGTCGAGTGGGCCATGATCGCCTGTGTCGGGGTCGTCCCGCTCGCCGCGATCTGCATCCCGCTGCGGGGTCTGCCGCTGTGGTGGATGCCGGTCGACATGGCCTTCGGCGTCTTCGGGATCGTGCCGCTGCTGGTCCTGCGGCGGATGACCAAGCGGCTGGAGCACGCCTCCGACGGCGCGTCAGCCGTGCCGGCCGGCGTCTGACGGCGCACGCCGGTCCCGGCCGCCGTGCGGAAAGCGGCTCAGCGGCCGCCGAGTTCCGCGCGCAGTACGTCGATGCGGTTGCTCGTGACGGCGTCCACGCCGAGCCGCTCCAGCCGCCGCATCGTCCGGCGCAGGTCCACCGTCCACGCCGCGACCAGCAGCCGCTCGCCGCGCGCCCACTCCACCAGGGGCACGCGCACCAGCCCGAAGCGCAGGTTGATCCAGCGCGGCCGCAACTCCGACAGCAGCAGCGGCGGCACGGCCGCGGAGGTCTTCCAGGTCAGCGCGATCTCGGCGGCCGGGTCCAGGTCCCGGACCGCCAGGACGGCGGCCGCCTCGCCGCAGTAGTACGTACGGTCCCCGGCCCCCGCCTCCCGGACGGCGGACAGCACCGGGCCCGCGGACGCCGGCAGGGTGAGGTCGACCAGCGCCCGGCAGCCGTCGACCGCGGCCAGCGCGTCGTACAGCGTCGGGACGCCCGCCGGCAGCCGGTCCGCGGCGAGGCCGGCGACGGGGGACTCCACCCCCCACAGCCGCTTCAGCGTGGGGTCGTGGAGCAGCACGGGCACCCCGTCGCGGGTCAGCCGTACGTCCATCTCCACCGCGTCCGCCCCCGCGCGCAGCGCGCTGCGCAGCGAGGGCAGGGTGTTCTCGCGGTGGCGGTACGGGTCGCCCCGGTGGGCGACCGCTAGCGCCGCCATCCCGCCAGGTGGGAGTCGATCTCGGCGGTGAGCTTCGCCTTGCCCGGGGCGTCGAGGAAGGAGGCCTCGACGGCGTTCCTGGCGAGCTGGGCCAGGCCGCCCTCGTCGAGCTGCAGCAGTCGCGCGGCCACCGCGTACTCGGTGTTGAGGTCGGTGCCGAACATCGGCGGGTCGTCGCTGTTGACGGTGACGAGCACGCCCGCGGCCACCATCTCCTTGACGGGGTGCTCGTCGAGCGTGGCGACGGCGCGGGTCGCGATGTTGGAGGTCGGGCAGACCTCCAGCGGGATCCGGTGCTCGGCCAGGTGGTCCAGCAGGCGCGGGTCCTGGGTGGCGCTGGTGCCGTGGCCGATGCGCTCGGCGCCCAGCTCGTTCAGCGCGTCCCAGATCGTCTGCGGGCCGGTGGTCTCGCCCGCGTGCGGCACGCTGTGCAGACCGGCCGCCCGGGCGCGGTCGAAGTACGGCTTGAACTGCGGGCGCGGCACGCCGATCTCGGGACCGCCCAGGCCGAAGCTGACCAGCCCGTCCGGCTGCAGTTCGGTGGCGATGCGCGCGGTCTCCTCCGCCGAGGCCAGCCCGGCCTCGCCCGGGATGTCGAAGCACCAGCGCAGCACGATGCCGAGCTCCGCCTCGGCCGCCTTGCGCGCGTCCTCGATCGCCTCGACGAACGCCCGGTCCGGGATGCCGCGGCGGACCGAGCTGTACGGGGTCACGGTCAGCTCGGCGTAGCGGATGTTCTGCCGCACCATGTCGCGGGCCACCTCGTACGTCAGCAGGCGCACGTCCTCCGCGTCGCGGATCAGGTCGACGACGGACAGGTAGACCTCGATGAAGTGGGCGAAGTCCCGGAAGCTGAAGTACTCGGCGAGCGCGGCGGGGTCGGTGGGCACCTTGGAATCCGGGTGCCGCGCGGCCAGCTCCGCCACGATGCGGGGCGAGGCCGAGCCCACGTGGTGCACGTGGAGCTCGGCCTTCGGCAGCCCCGCGATGAAGGCGTCGAGGGATGACGCGGTGTCGGACATGGGGTGATCCTCCTGCGGGGTGGTCGGCAACCGCCATCGTAAACGCGGAATTGCCTCGGCCCGGTGTCTTCGCAGGCCATAGCATTGCCCGACGTAGCCACCAGGAAGGCAGCGATGTCCCACGACCCCGAGAACCCGACGCCGCGCGACGCCGCGAGCGACACCCCCGCAGCGGCGGCCCCGTCGTCCTCGGCGGCCCCGGCGGACGCACCGCCCGCCCCCGACTACGAGCTGCCCGCCCCGGCCCCGGCACCGACGCCGGCGGATGCCGCGCCGGGCGACGCCGCGGAGTCCGATGCCCCGGCCGGGGACGGGGGTACGCGGGTGCTGGGCGGTGTGGCGCCCGTTGACGCGGTGCCGTCTGCCGATGCGCCCGTCGGCGCTGCGGGGCCCGATGCCCCGGTTGTTGAGGACGCGCCTGCTGCCGTGCCGGTCGCGGATGCCGGGGACGGGGGTACGCAGGTGCCGGGAGGGGTCGCGCCCGCCGGTGCCCCCGCGGGGGTGGGCGACGCTCCCGCCGCCCAGGCCGCGCCCGCGCCTGCCGTGCCGCCCTTCGGGGTGCCCGGGCCGCGGGATCCGTGGGCACCGCCGGTGCCGGTCGCTCCCGGGTACGGGCAGCCCGGTGCGCCGGCCGGGTACAACCCCTGGGCGCCGCCCGTGCCGCCCGTACCGCAGGCGCCGCAGGACCACATGACGCTGACCAAGCGGCCGGTGCCCGAGGACGCACCCGCGCCCGGGCCGGGGGAGCAGCCGCGCGACCCCTGGGCGCCGCCCGCCCCCGACGCGGCGGCGACGGTCCCCCCGCAGCCGCCGTACGCCACGTACCCCGGCCACCCCGGCGACACCGGCCACACCGGCTACCCCGGTCACGCCGGCCCGCCCGGCTACCCCACGTACCCGGGCTACCCCGGGTACCCCGCCCACCCCGGCTACCCGGCCCACCCGGGCTACGCGATGGGCCCCTACGGCGGGTGGGCACCGCCGGCCGCCCGCAACGGCGTCGGCCTGACCGCGATGATCCTCGGCATCGTGGGCGCCGTCATGGCCGTCTCCTGCTTCGGGGCCTTCCTCGGCCTCCCGCTCGGCATCGCGGCCCTCATCTGCGGCATCGTCGGTCTGCGGATCGCCCGCCGCGGCGAGGCGACCAACCGGCCGCAGGCGCTGACCGGTCTGATCCTCGGGATCGTCTCCGTCGTACTGTCGGGCGCGATGATCGCCCTGGTGGTCGGCGGGATCGACGACGGCTGGTTCGACGGGGGGCCGGACGACGACCTCATCGCCTCGCGCAACGGCGACTGGGAGTCGCCGCTGGACGCCGACGGCACCGCGCTCTACGACGACGGGGTCCACGTCACGCTGTCGGACGCCGAGCGGACGGTCGCGCTCCCGAACGACATGCTCCAGGGCGGTACCGCCGTCACCTTCTCCATCGAGTTGGAGAACACCGGCGACGTCACCGCCGACCTGGGCGAGAGCGAGGTCTCGGCCTACGGCGACGACTTCGACGACGAGGGCCTGCGCGACCTGACCACCGGCGTGGGCCTGCCCGAGTCGCTGGAGCCGGGGGAGCGCGCGAGCAGGGAGATCACCGTCGTCGTGCCGAAGGACGACGACGACGGCAGTTTCGAGGTCGAGGTCGCCCCCGGTTACGCCTACGACTACACCTACTGGGTCCTGGACGTGCCGTAACACCCGTGCCGTGCGGGCCTCATCGCCGGACCGCGTCCAGCGCCAGCAGGGCCACGTGCAGCGAGAGGCAGGACTCGACCTGGTCCAGGTCGATGCCGAGGACGCGTTCGACGCGGTGCAGCCGGTCGTAGAAGGAGGGCCGCGACAGGTGCGCGGCGTCGGCCGCGGCCGACTTGTTGCGGCCGGCGTCCAGGTAGACGGTGAGGATCCGGACGAGGTCCGTGCCGTGCTCGGCGTCGTACGCGAGCAGCGGGCCGAGTTCGCGCTCGACGTACGTCTGCAGCCGCGCGTCGTCGCGCAGGAGGTGCAGCAGACCGCGCAGCCGGACGTCCGGCAGCCGGTAGTACGCCCGGCCGCCGCCCGCTCCCACCCTCTTCTCGGAGGGCTGCGCCCGGCCGCCCTCGCCGCGCCCGCCGTGCATCGCGGCGTCCGCGACCTGTGCCGCCTCCAGCAGGGTGCGGCGGGCGTCGCGCAGTGAGCCGACCGAGGAGCCGGCCGCCATGACGAAGGCGGGGCCGCCGTCGGGTGCGGGCTCGGTCAGCCGGGTGAGCGCGGCGGCGAAGTCCTCCAGCGCGGCGTGCTCGTGGTCGGACGGGCCGAGGGAGACCAGCACGCCGACGCCGCCGTCGTCGAGGGTGCCGGTGAGCGCGGTCAGGCCCCGCTCGCGGACGGCCTGGGCCGCCGTCTCGGTGAAGTCGCGCAGCCGGGCCTGCGCCTCCAGCGCGGCGGAGACCGGTCCGCCGCGCAGCCGCAGCATGACGCCCACCAGCCGCCGGCCCTCCAGCGGCACGCCCAGCGCCCGGGCACGCAGCGCCACGTCGGAGACGGTCAGGGCGTGGGTGAGGATGCCGGAGAGGAGGGTGCGGTGCGTCTGCCGTTCCAGGGACTCGCGGTCGCGTTCCAGGAGCCGGTTGAGCGCGAGGGTGGCGGCCCCGCGCTCCAGCAGCACGCTGTGGCGGTGCGGGCGTTCGGCCGGTTCCGGCCCGGCTTCGGGCTCGGGCTCGGGCCCGGAGGCGGACCCGGACGAGGGCGTGGGCGCGGGCTCGCCGACGATCACCAGCCTGCCCCAGTCCCGGCCGCGCGCCCCGACGGCGGTGACCAGCCAGCCGCTGCGCGGGTCGTGGCCGGTGCGCCCGGCCGGGTGGACGCCGCGGCTGCGCCGTTCCCATCCGTCGAGCAGGGCCTCGGGATCCCGGCCCGCCGGGTCGAAGGCCAGCACCTGGTGGGAGAGGTTCTCCAGCACGACGGGCGCGCCCGCCATCCGGGCCACCTCGCGGACGACCTCGCCGGGCTCCGCGCCTTCGACGGACAGCTCGTTGAAGGTCTGGTGCACCGCCTCCGAGGCCCGCAGTTCGGTCAGCTGGGCGTCGACGACGTGGGCGTGCACGGCCTCGGTCACCGCGACGAAGCGCACCTCGGTGCGGAGGGCCACCAGCGGCAGGCCGCGCCGTTCGGCGGCGCGGACCAGGGGGCGGGGGAGGACGTCCGCGTAGCGCCGGCCGAGTTCGACGACGAGTCCCGCGGCGCCGACGTCGGCGAGGCCGTCGATGTAGCGCGCCAGGGACTCCTTGTCGTCGGGCAGCATCACGCCCGTGGTGAGGACCAGCTCGCCGCCGTGGAGCATGCCGGCGATGTCGGCCAGCTCGCTGATGTGCACCCAGCGGACCGGGCGCTGCAGGCCGCCGGAGCCCGCGACGACCTGCGGCGAACCCCGCCTGAGCACGTCCAGTTCCAGGACCTCGGCGACGGTGGGGAACACGGGTGACCTCCGGGGCGGAACGGGGCGGAACGGGGTGGATCGGGGCGGTACGACCGTCCGGTGCGTCGTGCCACGGTAACCGCAGGGTGTAAAGGCCCCCGTGGCACGCCATGCGATGTGTCGGTTGCCCGACGTACCCGGCGCCCGGCATCGTCCACCGTGACGATCTGCTGCGGGCCGACAGGTGAACACAGAATTCGTCGCGTAACCAAAAGGCAACAACGGAATCACTTGTTGGGGCGAGCCTACTCTGTCAGGATCGTCCACCAATCCAAGCTTTGGCCACGCCGCCGAGCGGAGTGCGAGGAGAAGACGATGGACCTCAGCGCGAACGGCGGGTTCGATGTGCGGGAGCGTTTCGCCGAGGGAGCCCAGTACATCGGCGGAACCCTGCGCGGCGGAACCTCCGGCCGGCCGTACTCCGTGGTCGACCCGGCCACCGGCGAGACCGTGTACTCCTACGAACTCGCGGGCACCGCCGACGTGGACGCCGCCGTCGCCGCCGCCGCGCGGGCACTGCCGGACTGGGCCGGCGCCACCCCCGGCGAACGCTCCGACGCCATGCACCGCTTCGCGGCCGTCCTCGCCGGGCAGGCCGCCGAATTCGCGTACGCCGAGTCGCTGCAGTGCGGCAAGCCGCTGCGGCTGACCACGGAGTTCGACGTCCCCGGCACGGTCGACAACACCGCCTTCTTCGCGGGCGCCGCACGGCACCTGGAGGGCAGGGCGGCGGGGGAGTACTCCGGCGACCACACCTCCTACGTGCGGCGCGAGCCCGTCGGCGTCGTGGGCTCCGTCGCGCCGTGGAACTACCCGCTCCAGATGGCCGCCTGGAAGGTCCTCCCGGCGATCGCCGCGGGCAACACGATCGTGCTCAAGCCGGCCGAGCTGACCCCGCTGACCTCGCTGATGTTCGCGCAGGCGGCGACCGGGGCGGGCATCCCGGCGGGCGTGGTCAACGTCGTCACCGGGGCGGGCAAGGAGGCGGGCGAGCACCTGGTGGGGCACCCGGACGTCGCGATGACCTCCTTCACGGGCTCCACCGCGGTCGGCAAGCGCGTCGCGGAGATCGCCACCGCCACCGTCAAGCGGCTGCACCTGGAACTCGGCGGCAAGGCGCCGTTCGTCGTCTTCGACGACGCCGACCTGGAGGCGGCCGTCCACGGCGCGGTCGCGGGCGCCCTGATCAACACCGGCCAGGACTGCACCGCCGCCACCCGCGCCTATGTGCAGCGCCCCCTCTACGACGCCTTCGTCGCAGGCGTCGCCGACCTCTTCTCGGGCATCCGGGTGGGCGACCCGTTCGACGCCAAGACCGACCTCGGCCCGCTCATCTCCCACGCCCAGCGCGACCGCGTCGCCGGCTTCGTCGAGCGCGCCCGCGCCTACGCCACGGTCGTCACCGGCGGCGAGGCCCCCGCCTCGCCGGGCGCGTTCTACCGTCCCACGCTGGTGACCGGCGCCGCGCAGGACAGCGAGATCGTCCGGTCCGAGATCTTCGGCCCGGTACTGGTCGTGCTGCCGTTCGACAGCGATGATGAGGGCCTGGCCCTGGCCAACGACACGCCGTACGGCCTGGCCGCGTCCGCGTGGACCCGCGACGTCTTCCGTGCGGGCCGTGCCACCCGTGAGATCAAGGCGGGGTGCGTCTGGGTCAACGACCACATCCCGATCATCAGCGAGATGCCGCACGGGGGGTACAAGGCGTCCGGCTACGGCAAGGACATGTCGGCGTACTCCCTGGAGGAGTACACGCAGGTCAAGCACGTGATGTACGACAACACCGCGGTCGCCAGGAAGGGCTGGCACCGCACGATCTTCGGCGACCGCTGACCCCCGGCCGCCCCCCCCGCGGACCGTCCCCCACCGGCCCGACAGTCCGTCCGTCCCACGCACCACCGTCCATGGAGGCCGCACCGCAATGGAGATGTTCGAGGGCCTGTCCGAGCCCGTACGCAAAGCGTGGGAACGCAGCCTGACCAGCGGGAGGGCATCCCTCAGCCGGCGCCGGGTGCTCGGCGCCGGCCTCGCAGTCGCGGGCGCCGGGGCGCTGTCCGCCTGCGGCATCCCGGCGGCGACCAACAACCAGGGCGGCGTGAAGAGCGACGACCTGTCCGACAAGGACAAGTCGCTGGTCTTCTCGAACTGGCAGCTCTACATCGACATGAGCGACGACGAGAAGCACATGCCGACCCTGGAGGCCTTCGAGAAGAAGACCGGGATCAAGGTCAAGTACAGCGACGACATCACCGACAACGTCGAGTTCTTCGCCAAGATCAAACCGCAGCTCGCCGCCGGCCAGTCCACCGGTCGCGACCTGGTCGTCCTCACGGACTGGATGGCCGCCCGGATGATCCGCCTGGGCTGGGCCCAGCCGCTGGACCCCACCTACCTGCCGAACGCCTTCACCAACCTGGAGCAACGTTTCCGCAACCCCGACTGGGACCCCGGACGCGCCCACTCCTACCCCTGGCAGGGCATCGCCACCGTCATCGCCTACAACGAGAAGGCCACCAAGGGGAAGAAGGTCGGCAGCGTCTCGCAACTGCTGGACGACCCCGACCTCAAGGGCCGCGTCGCGATGCTCAGCGAGATGCGCGACACCATAGGCATGACCCTGCTCGACATGGGCAAGCAGCCCGAGTCCTTCACCGCGGACGACTTCGACGCGGCCGTCGCTCGCGTCCAGAAGGCCGTGGACGGCAAGCAGATCCGCCAGTTCACCGGCAACGAGTACACCGACGGCCTCGCCTCGGGGAACATCGCCGCCTGCGTCGCCTGGGCCGGCGACCTCGTCCAGCTCCAGGCCGACAACCCCGAGATCAAGTTCGTGATCCCGTCCGCCGGCTACATCTACTCCACGGACAACATGCTCGTCCCGGCCGGCTCCAAGCACCGCAAGAACGCCGAGCGGCTCATGGACTGGTACTACCAGCCCGCGATCGCCGCCGAACTCGCGGCCTGGGTCAACTACATCACGCCCTGCACGGGCGTCTACGAGGAACTCCTCAAGCTCGACGAGGACGTGGCCAACAACCCGCTGATCATTCCCAACGCGGAGATGAAGGCGAAGGCCCATCCCTTCCGGTCGCTCTCCGCCAAGGAGGAGACCGCCTTCGAGGACAAGTTCGCCAAGCTCATCGGCGCCTGACCGGCCACCGCAGTTAGGGACCTGACGACATGACCCAGCAGACCGCACCCCTCTCCGACGAGCCGGCCGGAGCCAAGGACCACGCCCCCGCGGGGGGCGCCGTGACCCTCACCGGCATCGGCAAGGACTACGGCGACTTCACCGCCGTCCACCCGCTCGACCTCACCATCCCCGAGGGCTCCTTCTTCGCGCTCCTGGGAGCCTCCGGCTGCGGCAAGACCACCACGCTGCGCATGATCGCCGGCCTGGAGGACCCCAGCGGCGGCAGCGTCCGCATCGGCGACCAGGACGTCACCGGACTGCCGCCGTACAAGCGGCCGGTCAACACGGTCTTCCAGAACTACGCGCTCTTCCCGCACCTCGACATCTACGAGAACGTCGCCTTCGGCCTGCGCCGCCGCGGCGTCAAGTCCGTCAGGGGCCAGGTCGAGGAGATGCTCGAGCTCGTCGAGCTGGGCCACCTCGCCCGCCGCAAGCCGCACCAGCTCTCCGGCGGCCAGCAGCAGCGCGTCGCCGTCGCCCGCGCCCTGATCAACCACCCCAAGGTGCTCCTCCTCGACGAACCGCTGGGCGCCCTGGACCTGAAGCTGCGACGGCAGATGCAGCTGGAGCTCAAGCGCATCCAGACCGAGGTGGGCATCACCTTCGTGCACGTCACGCACGACCAGGAGGAGGCCATGACCATGGCCGACACCATCGCCGTGATGAACGCCGGCCGCATCGAGCAGCTCGGCGCGCCCACCGACCTGTACGAGAACCCGCGCACCACCTTCGTCGCCAACTTCCTCGGCCAGTCCAACCTCATCGAGGCCCAGGTCGCCGGCACCAGCAGCGACGACCTGCTGCTCAGCGTCGGCGACGGCCGGCTGGCGATGCCCACCGCGCGCTGCGTCCCCTCCGTGCAGGCGGGCGACAAGCTCCTCGCCGGGGTACGCCCGGAGAAGATCACCATCGTGCACGCCGACGACGCTGCCGAGGTCCCCGAGGGCCGCAACAGGATCACCGGCCGGATCGTCGACGCCAGCTTCATCGGCGTCTCCACCCAGTACGTCGTCAACAGCCCCTGGTGCCCCGAGCTGGCCGTCTTCGCGCAGAACGTGGAGCGCGACGGCCGCCTCGTCCCCGGCGCCGAGGTGGTGCTGCACTGGAGCCCGGCGCACACCTTCGGCCTCGACGCCGCGCAGGACATCGAGGCGGGGGAGGTCAACGCGTAATGGCCGCCCTGTCCACCGCCCCCGCGGGGGCACCGGCGCAGAACCCGCCGGAGCCGTCCGGCTCCGCCGCCCGGCGGCGCAGACTCGTGCCGTACTGGCTGCTGCTGCCCGGCATCCTGTGGCTGCTGGTCTTCTTCGCCGCCCCGATGGTCTACCAGGCCTCGACCTCCGTGCAGACCGGCTCCCTGGAGACCGGCTACCGCGTCACCTGGCACTTCGCCACCTACTGGGACGCTTTCACCGAGTACGACGTCTTCTACCTGCGGTCGCTGGTCTACGCAGGCATCGCCACCGTGCTGTGCCTGGCGATCGGCTACCCGCTGGCGTACACCATCGCCTTCAAGGCGGGCCGCTGGCGGAACGTGCTGCTGGTCATGGTCATCGCGCCGTTCTTCACCAGCTTCCTGATCCGCACCCTGGCCTGGAAGACGATCCTCGCGGACGACGGCTACGTCGTGACCGCGCTGGACAAGCTGCACGTCCTGAACGTCACCGCGTCCCTCGGCATCACCGCCGACGACCGCGTGCTCGCCACGCCGCTCGCGGTGGTGTGCGGCCTGACGTACAACTTCCTGCCCTTCATGATCCTGCCGCTCTACAGCTCCCTGGAGCGCATCGACCCGCGGTTGCACGAGGCGGCGGGCGACCTGTACGCCCGGCCCTTCACCACCTTCCGCAAGGTGACCTTCCCGATCTCGCTGCCCGGCGTCGTGGCCGGCACGCTGCTCACCTTCATCCCCGCCTCCGGCGACTACATCAACGCCGAACTGCTGGGCAGCCCCAGCGAGCAGATGATCGGCAACGTCATCCAGTCCAAGTTCCTGACGGTGCTCGACTACCCGACCGCCGCCGCACTGTCCTTCATCCTCATGGCCGCGATCCTCGTGATCGTGTCCGTCTACATCCGCAGGGCGGGGACGGAGGAACTGGTCTGATGCCCGTGCTGAACTGGGTGCGACGGCACCTCGTCGTCTTCGCCGGCGTGGCCGCGCTCGCCTACATGACGATCCCCAACGTGATCGTCCTGGTCTTCTCCTTCAACCAGCCCAAGGGCCGCTTCAACTACTCCTGGAACCACTTCTCGCTCGACGCCTGGACGAACCCCTGCGGCGTCGGCGACATGTGCGACTCGGTGTCGCTGTCCCTGCAGATCGCCGTCCTCGCCACCCTCGGCGCCACCGTCCTCGGCACCATGGTCGCCTTCGCGCTCGGCCGCCACCGCTTCCGCGGCCGCGGCCCGGTGACCGGCCTGATCTGGCTGCCGATGGCGATGCCCGAGATCGTGATGGGCGCCTCGCTGGGCACCCTGTTCCTCAACATGCGCATCCAGTTCGGCTTCTGGACGATCCTCATCGCGCACATCATGTTCTGCCTCAGCTTCGTGGTGACGGCGGTCAAGGCGCGCGTGATGAGCATGGACCCGCGACTGGAGCAGGCCGCCCAGGACCTCTACGCCACCCCGTGGTCGACGTTCTGGCGGATCACCTTCCCGATCGCCGCGCCCGGCATCGCGGCGGGCGCGCTGCTGAGCTTCGCGATCTCCATCGACGACTTCATCATCACGCAGTTCAACGCCGGCCCGGCCACCGTGACCTTCCCGATGTTCGTCTGGGGCGCCGCCCAGAAGGGCCTGCCCGTCCAGGTGAACGTCATCGGCACGCTGATGTTCGTCGTGGCGGTGCTCTGCGTCGTCGTCGGACAGCTGCTCAGCCGCCGCAGGAAAGCCCATAGTTGACCCGCCGACCGCATCCGCAAAGGTGTGAGACCCCATGGACCCAGCCCGTTCGCTCGCCGACGCGCAGCCGACACCGTTCTGGCTGGAGGACCCCGGCAGGCCGCGGGCGGGATCGGCCCTCGTGGGCGACGAGCACTGCGACCTGCTGGTGGTCGGCGGCGGCTACACCGGGCTGTGGACCGCGCTGCTGGCCAAGGAACGCGACCCGCGCCGCGACGTCGTCCTGATCGAGGCCAAGGAGGTGGGCTGGGCGGCGTCCGGCCGCAACGGCGGCTTCTGCGCCGCCAGCCTCACCCACGGCCTGGCCAACGGACTCGCCCGCTGGCCCGAGGAGTTCGGGCAGCTGGAGGAGCTGGGCAACCGCAACCTCGACGGCATCGAGGAGGCGGTCGCCCGCTACTCCATCGACTGCGACTTCGAACGCACCGGGGAGATCGACGTCGCCACCGAGCCCTACCAGCTCGACGACCTCCGGGCGTCCGCCGAGGAGGCCGCCCGGCACGGTGTCGAACTGGAACTGCTCGACCGCGACCAGGTCCGCGCCGAGGTCGACTCGCCCACCTTCGTCGGCGGCCTGTGGGACCGCCGCGGCGTCGCCATGCTGCACCCCGCCAAGCTCGCCTGGGGCCTGCGGCGCGCCTGCGAGGAACTGGGCGTACGCGTCTACGAGCACACCCGCGCCACCCAGCTCGCCCACAACGGCTCCGGCACGGCCGTGCGCACCCCCTACGGGCGGGTCTTCGCCCGGCACGTCGCGCTCGGCACCAACGTCTTCCCCTCGCTGGTGCGCCGGGTGCGCCACTACATCGTCCCCGTCTACGACTACGCGCTGGTGACCGAGCCGCTGACGCCGCAGCAGCTCGGCGCCGTCGGCTGGAAGAACCGCCAGGGACTCGGCGACAGCGCCAACCAGTTCCACTACTTCCGGCTCACCGCCGACAACCGCGTGCTGTGGGGCGGCTACGACGCCATCTACCCCTACGGCGGACGTCTGGACGCCGCCCGGGACGAACGCCCGGAGACCTACCTGAAGCTCGCGGAACACTTCTTCCGCTGCTTCCCGCAACTGGAGGGCGTGCGCTTCACCCACGCCTGGGGCGGCGCGATCGACACCTGCTCGCGCTTCTCCGCCTTCTACGGCACCGCACACGACGGGAAGGTCGCGTACGCCGCCGGCTACACCGGCCTCGGTGTCGGCGCCACCCGCTTCGGCGCCGACGTCATGCTCGACCTGCTCTCCGGCGGACCCACCGAACGCACCACGCTGCGCATGGTGCGCACCAAGCCGCTGCCCTTCCCGCCCGAGCCGCTGGCGTGGGCGGGGATCGGCCTCACCAAGTGGTCACTGGACCGCGCCGACCGCAACGCCGGGCGGCGCAACCTGTGGCTCAAGGCGATGGACCGGCTGGGCCTCGGCTTCGACAGCTGACCGGCGGTCCCGCACCCCGCGCGAGCCCCGTGATGCGGATCACCCCATCGGGCGTGGTGAAACCCGCGTAATGATCCGTCCCCGGCCCCCTCTCTCCGCGTGACAGCACGACAGCGCACACACGGAACGGAGGAACCGGCATGGTGGGCACAGACGCGCGGGGCGCGGTCGAATGGCTGGTTTCCGTGGCACCCGACCCCGACGCCACCCGGTGGGAATGGGAGCGCCATCCCCTCGGGGTGACGCTCCTGCCCGCCGGGAGGCTGTGGGACGTCCTCATCCTCACCGGCGAACTGGGCTACCCGACGCTCGACGTCCTCACCCGTCTCGTCGACCGCCCGGGCCCGGTCCTGGCCGACTTCGGGGACTCCCGCATGGGCTGGTTCGTGCCCCCGGGCACCGCCGCCCGCTGGGTCGGCACCGGAGTGCGCACCGCGGGCCCCGGCACCTGGATCGTGGTCCCCTACCCCGGCCGCGCCACCGGGGGCGTCCGCTGGCTCGTACCGCCCGACGGCACGGGCAACCTCACCGACCCCGGCGTCCTGGAACTGGCCATGCACGAGGCGGCCGCCCACCTGGCGGGACGGCGGGGCCGTGATCCGGGCGCGTGACCCGGCGGACGGGGGCCCGCCCGTCGTACGCCCCCGTGCGCGACACTGGTTCCATGATCCCGACGGAAGGCGGCCGGTCCCGGAGCGGCCGCGGATACCCGGGCGCGCGGCGGTGCGCCCCCGTTCCCGCGGCGGGCTGAGATGGCCCTCCCGCCCGGCCTCGCGCACCTCGTCGAGACCGCCCTGCCCGTCTGCGGGCGCCACGGCCTGGCCGTGGCGGGCGGCCTCGCGCTGATCGCGCACGGCTTCGACCGCCGTCCCTCCCGCCACCTCGACCTGGTCACCTTCAGCTCCACCCCGGTCGGCGACATCGGGGCCGCGCTCGCCACCGCCTGCACCGGGGCCGGCTACGAAGTGGCCCCGCTGCCCGGCACACCGCTCGCCGCCCACCTCGGGGTCACCGAGCCGGGGGAGGCCGGCCGCACGGTCCACGTGGCCAAACAGCCGCTCTCCCGTCCCCCGGTCCCCGTCGCACTCGGCCTGTCCGGGCCCGTGCCGGTGGTGGCGCTGGAGGACTGCGCCGCCCTGAAGGTGGCCGCCGTCGCCGACCGCGCCACGGTCCGCGACCTCGTCGACGTCCACGCCCTGACCACCTGGTTCACCCCGGGGGAGCTGCTGACGATGGCCGTCCACCTCGACGAGGACCTCCAGCCGCGCCTGCTCGCCGACCGCCTCGACAAGCTCGTCGAGGCCGACGACGCGGCGTACGCGGCGCAGGGACTGGACGGCGCGGGCACCGACGCCGTCAAACGCTGGGCCTTCGACTGGGCGCAGGACATCCGGCTGGACCTCATGGAGGGCATGGAGCACCCCGACGAGCTCTACGACCTGTAAAGCTCCCGGCCCCGGCGCCGACACCTTGGTGCTTGAGGGTGCCCTGCCCGCTGACGACACTGGCAGGAGACGAGGAGAGGAAGGTCCGCCGTGACCGACAAGCACATCACGCACTGGATCGCCGGACAGTCGTGGACCGGCACCACGGAGCGGCACGGGGACGTGTACGACCCCGCCACCGGGGCCGTGACCGGGCGGGTGGACTTCGCGTCGAACGCCGAGGTCGACCAGGCCGTCGGCGCTGCGGCCGCCGCGTTCAAGGAGTGGCGCCACGCCTCGGTGGCCAAGCGCAGCACGGTGCTCTTCGCCTTCCGCGAGCTGCTCAACGCCAAGCGCGAGGAGCTGGCCGCGATCATCGTCTCCGAGCACGGCAAGGTGCACTCCGACGCGCTCGGCGAGATCGCCCGCGGCCTGGAGGTCGTCGAGTACGCCTGCGGCATCCCGCAGCTGATCAAGGGCGGCTTCACCGAGCAGGCCTCGACCGGCATCGACGTCTACTCGATCCGCCAGCCGCTCGGCCCGGTCGCGATCATCTCGCCCTTCAACTTCCCGGCGATGGTGCCGATGTGGTTCTTCCCCATCGCCATCGCCGCGGGCAACACCGTCGTCGTCAAGCCCTCCGAGAAGGACCCGTCCGCCGCCAACTTCCTCGCGGAGCTGTGGAAGCAGGCCGGTCTGCCGGACGGCGTCTTCAACGTCGTGCACGGCGACAAGGTCGCCGTCGACCGCCTCTTGGAGCACCCGGACGTCAAGTCCGTCTCCTTCGTCGGCTCCACCCCGATCGCGCGCTACGTCTACGAGACCGGCACCCGCTACGGCAAGCGCGTCCAGGCCCTGGGCGGCGCCAAGAACCACATGCTGGTGCTCCCGGACGCGGACCTGGACCTCGCCGCCGACGCCGCCGTCAACGCCGGGTTCGGCGCGGCCGGCGAGCGCTGCATGGCGGTGTCCGTCCTGGTCGTCGTCGACCCGATCGGCGACACCCTGGTCGAGAAGATCAAGGAGCGGATGTCCGGCCTCACGGTCGGCCCCGGCTGCAGCGCCGCCTCCGAGATGGGCCCGCTGGTGACCGGCGCCCACCGCGACAAGGTGACGTCCTACCTCGACGCGGGCCTCGCCGACGGCGCGACCCTCGCCGTGGACGGCCGTACCCACGCCGTCAGCGGCGAGGACACCGAGGGCGGCTTCTGGCTCGGCCCGACCCTCTTCGACGACGTCAAGCCCGGCATGTCGGTCTACAACGACGAGATCTTCGGCCCGGTGCTGTCCGTGGTGCGCGTGGGCTCGTACGACGAGGGCCTGGAGCTGATCAACTCCAACCCGTACGGCAACGGCACGGCCATCTTCACCAACGACGGCGGCGCCGCCCGCCGCTTCCAGCACGACGTCGAGGTCGGCATGGTCGGCATCAACGTGCCGATCCCGGTGCCCGTGGCGTACTACTCCTTCGGCGGCTGGAAGGCCTCGCTCTTCGGCGACACGCACGCCTACGGCCCGGACGGCGTCCACTTCTTCACCCGCGGCAAGGCCGTCACCCAGCGGTGGCTCGACCCGAGCCACGGCGGCATCAACCTCGGTTTCCCGACCAACAACTGACACCCCGCTCCGAGGCCCGCCGACCCGCGCTTGCGCGGTCGGCGGGCCTCGCCCGTCCGGGTGGGACGCTCACGCGTCCGTCGGCGGGTCGCCGACCTCGGGCAGGTGCGCGGCGAGGTGGCGCAGGTACGCGCCGGCGTCGGCACGGTAGTCCTCGGCGCCCCGCGCCTTGGCCAGATCGAGGACGACGAACATGTTCAGGTTGAGGAGCCCGGCGACCATGCGCATCCGTTCCGCGCCGTCGAGACCCTCGACCACGCCGGCGATGTGCCTGGCGGCCCCCTCCCGGTCGTCCTCCAGCCACAGCGTGAGGAACTCGATCGCGAGGCGGGTCGCCTCTTCCGCTTTGCTCGGTTCGGTCATGTGGGGAGGGTAAGCCGCCGCGCCCGCGGTCGGTGCCGGTCACCCGGGCCGGCGGCTCAGCGCGCTGGGTGATGACGTCCCGACCGGCGACCGACCGCCAGGGCGGCGCCCGCGAGCAGGGCGCCGCACAGCAGCCAGCTCCCCACGACGTCGAGCGGCCAGTGGTAGCCGCAGCGGACCAGGGCGACCCCCACCGCGGCATCGAGCAGCACGACGGCGGCGACCACCAGCCGCCGTGCAGCGGTGCGCACCAGCCACGGCAGCAGCAGGAGCACGGCGCCGCCGTACGCGGCGGCCGCCGTCGCCGTGTGGCCCGAGGGGTAGAGCCCCGGATACCCGGGGGACAGGGTCAGCGAACCGGGGCCGGCCCGGCCGATCAGCGGCTTGACCAGGGCGACCAGCAGCGGCGCGACGACCATCACGAGCGCGTACGCCAGCGGCGGCGGCCAGGGGCGGGACAGCCCGTACCGCCGGGCGCGCCAGGTGGTCCAGACCATCGCAAGCAGCAGCACGGGCACGGCGACCCGCCAGTCGCCCAGGTCGGCGAGGAACTGCGACACGGAACGGTCCGCGGGGTGGGGGGAGGGTCCCGCGAGGGTGGCACGCACCGGTCCGTCCAGGGCCAGCAGGCGCCCTCGTATTGCCTCCTGCCAGGTCAGCAGTCCGAAGAGCGCCGTGCACACCACGGCCACCAGAGAAGTTGGCCGCCCCGGAACAGGGGGGAGAGTTCCGGGGCGGCCAGAACGATCGCCGTACCGCCCGCCCCGGGGGGTTTGGGGCAAGCGGCCGACCGATCGGCGAGGATTGCCGGAGCCTTCGGCTTCGGCGCTGTGCGCGAGGGCACTGCTGTGCCGGTGATGGGGAGTCACCGGCAAAGTGTCGCCCGCGGACTTCCGCAGACGGGGTGTTTCTTCCAACTGCCGAAACCGTACGTCACCGTGGGGCCGCCGGGCAGGGGTTGCACCCTCCCGCCATCAGGCCCGCACACCTTCTTCACGCTGTGTGCCGTACGCGCCCGGTCACCGGCGAAGCACCTGGTCACAGCCGGGCGAGCGCGCCCTCGATGATGTCCAGGCCCTCGTTCAGCAGGTCCTCCCCGATCACCAGCGGCGGCAGGAAGCGCAGCACGTTGCCGTAGGTGCCACAGGTCAGGACCACCAGGCCCTCGGCGTGGCAGGCCTTGGCCACGGCGGCGGTGGCGGCGGCGTTCGGGGTCTTGGTCCCCGGCTCCACCAGCTCGATCGCGATCATGGCGCCGCGGCCCCGGACGTCACCGATGACCTCGAACTTCTCCTGCATGCCGCGCAGCCGGCCGAGCATGATCCCGCCGATGCGGCGCGCCCTGGCGTTGAGGTCCTGCTCCTTCATCGTCTCGATGGCGCCCAGCGCACCGGCGCACGCCACCGGGTTGCCGCCGTAGGTGCCGCCCAGGCCGCCGGAGTGCGCGGCGTCCATGATCTCCGCGCGGCCGGTCACCGCGGCCAGCGGCAGACCGCCGGCGATGCCCTTGGCGGTGGTGATGAGGTCCGGGACGATGCCCTCGTCCTCGCAGGCGAACCACTGGCCGGTGCGGCAGAAGCCGGTCTGGATCTCGTCCGCGACGAAGACGATGCCGTTCTCCCGCGCGAACTCCACCAGCTTGGGGAGGAAGCCCTTGGCCGGCTCGATGAAGCCGCCCTCGCCCTGGATCGGCTCGATCACGATCGCGGCCACGTTCTCCGCCCCGACCTGCTTGGTGATCATGTCGATCGCCTGGGCCGCCGCCTCCTCCGCGCAGTTCTCCGGGCCGGTCAGCCAGCGGTAGGGGTAGGCCAGCGGCATCCGGTAGACCTCGGGCGCGAACGGGCCGAACGAGTGCTTGTACGGCATGTTCTTCGCCGTCAGCGCCATCGTGAGGTTGGTGCGGCCGTGGTAGCCGTGGTCGAAGACGACCACGGCCTGGCGCTTGGTGTACGCGCGGGCGATCTTCACCGCGTTCTCGACGGCCTCGGCACCCGAGTTGAACAGCGCGGTGCGCTTCTCGTGGTCGCCCGGGGTCAGCTCGTTGAGGGCCTCGGCGACCTCCACGTAACCCTCGTACGGCGTCACCATGAAACAGGTGTGGGTGAAGTCGGCCAGCTGCGCCGACGCGCGGCGCACGACCGCCTCGGCGCTGTTGCCGACCGAGGTCACCGCGATGCCGGAACCGAAGTCGATCAGGGAGTTGCCGTCCACGTCCTGCAGCACGCCGCCGCCGGCGCGGGTGACGAAGACGGGCAGGGTCACGCCGACGCCGCTCATGACCGCCGCCGTCTTGCGCGCCAGCAGCTCCTGCGACTTGGGGCCGGGGATCGGGGTGACGAGTCGACGCTCCTGGGCCAGATCGGTCATGGCGGACGTACTCCTTCGAACCGTGGTCTTTCCTCGCAGGCTAAGCCCGTACGGCGGAGCCCCGCACACTCCGATAGGGCGCACTGCGGAACGCCTCTTCGACGTGACGGACATGAGCGTGCCAAGATCCTTCAGACTGCGGTGGCCGCTCGACTACATTGAGTGCGGACCTGCGAGGGGTGGCACACGCGATGGAACGCGACGGTACGCACGAGAAGCCCGCGGCGCCTCCGCCCGGGGGCTCCGGCCCGCAACCGGGCCCGCCGCCGGTACCCGGTGCCCGGCCGATGCCGGACGCCCCGCCCGCGCACGCCGGGCCCCCCGTGCCCGGCGCCCGGCCCGGCCCCGCCGGCCCCGGCCGCGCGCCCAGGGCCGTCCCGGCCACGCCCCCGCTGCCCCCCGGGCCCCCGCCGCAGCCCGCCACCCGCCCGGACACCGGCACGTGGCGCGCCCCCGCCGAGTCCGCGCCGTCCGCCACCCCGGACGGCTCCGGCCTCCTCGCCTGGCTGCGGGCCCCGCGCCCCGCCGCCGCCCCCGGCGTCTGGCGGCTCGGCCACCGCCCCCGTCCCGCCGCCGACCCGGACGCCGTGCCGGGCCGCCAGCTCGTCGCCGGCGCCCTGATCTCCTTCCTCGGCGGATGGCTGCTGTGGTCCCTGCTGTGGAACGGCTACCTCGGCAGCTACTGGCTCTGGCCGCTGCTCGCCCTGACCCCCGAGTCCTGGCGGCAGGCGGGCGGCAACCAGACCGCCTACCTGTGGGCCTCGTACCTCTACTACGCGCTCATCGGCGGCGCCCTGCTGGTGTTCTTCGCCCGTGTCGGACGCTGGGCCGAACTGTGGCGCCGCTCCATCAGCGCGCCGCTGCGGCGTGCGCGCGAGGAGGAGCGGGCGGCCACCGGCCGTGAACCCGCCGACCCCGCCCAGGACCCCGCCGCCTTCCCCGAGCTCCGCCGCGGCGGCGCCGCCGACGCCGCGGACCGGCTCGCCGAGGACGCCCGTTCCGGGCTGATGAACGACGTCGACTTCGCCCGCCTCGCCCGAGCCTGGCAGTCCGTACGTTCCGAGCCCGGCCGGCTCACCGCCTTCACCGACACGGTCCTGCGCTACGGCGCCGCCGCCTGCGCCCACCCGTCCGGCGCCCGCGACCTGCCCGCCCGCACCGCCCGGCACGACCTGCTGGCCGGCCAGGTCCGCATCGGCGCCGCCTCCGAGGACGAGCGCAACCCCCGCACCCACCGCGGCGCCGGCTACGCCCTCGACCCGTCCGTCCTCGGCACGTCCCTGCTGGCCGTCGGACCGCCCGGCTCCGGCAAGACCGTGCGCTTCGTGCGGCCCGCGCTGGAACTCATGTGCCTGCAGGCCCTCGCCGGGCGGGCCGCCGTCGTCGTGGTCGGCACCGACGGGGCACGGCTCGCGCCGGACGAGTCCTTCGACGTCGTCGTCAAGATCGGCCAACCCGACTCCGCGTACGACCTCGACCTGTACGGCGGCACCGCCGACCCCGACGAGGCCGCGGGCTTCCTCGCCGAGGCCCTCGTCGGGGACCTCGCCGCGGCGCTGCCCGGCGGCGACAGCCGCCGCGCCGCCACCGCCCTCGCCCAGCTCCTCGGGCCCTTCCACGCGGCCCACGGCCGTTTCCCCTCCGTCCCCGAACTGCGCGAGCTCCTCGACGGCACCGCGTCGGCCCTCGCCGCACTGCGCTCCGCCCTGCAGGCCCGCGGCGCCGCCGCCCAGGGGCAGCTGCGCGAACTCGACGCCCGCGAACGGCAGTCCGCCCGGGCCGGCGACGCGGGCCCCCTGCTCGCAGACCGCATCGCGCTGCTCGACCGGCCCGCGTTCGCCGGGTTCTTCGACACCACGGGCGGCAGCCACCCCTTCTCCCTGCGCGGCCTCGAACACCCCCTGCGGGTCCGCATCGACCTCCCGGAACGGGGCCACACCGAGGTCTCCCGGATGCTGGCGCGGCTCGTCCTCGCCCAGTTCGCCGAGTGCGCCGCCGCCCGGCGGGACCGCTCCCTGTTCGCCTGCCTCGTCCTCGACGACGCCTCCCACACCGTGACCGCGGAGTCCGTGCGGGGCCTGCAGCGCATGCGCTCCGCCAACGCCGGCGCGGTGCTCACGCTGCGCACGCTGGACGACGTCCCCGAAGCGCTCCGGGGCGCCCTGCTGGGTGCCGTCGGCTGCCGGGCGGCGCTCGCCGGGCTCACCGCCTGGGACGGCGCCCGGTTCGCGGAGGTGTGGGGCAAGGAGTGGGTGGACGTCCACGACGTCACCAACCGTCAGATCATCGCGGACGAACCGCTCACTCGGGTGTTGCACGCCGTGCGGCGGCTCGTCACGGGGAAGGCGGTCACGGCGGAGTCGGTGACGGTGCGGCGGGTCGAGCGCGAGCGGTGGTCCGCGTCGGACCTCGCGCACGCGGTTCCCGCGGGGCACGCCGTGGTTTCCCTCACGGCGGTCGACGGGGAACATGCGGCCCCGGTGCTCGTGGATCTGCGGGCCTGAGGTCGTCTTTCCGGCCCGGGGTCGCGTGTGCGCGGGTGCGTCGTGGTTTCTGTTGGGGGCTTTTCCCGCCCTCCCTCCCGATTGCCCGGCGCGGTTGGTGCGGGGCTCGCTCTGTGGGTTGGTGGGCCGGGGGCGGGGCCTCCGGGGTGGGCATTCTGTACCGCATATTTATGTGCATGGCGGGGAGCACTTGTTCTTGCCGTCTGTGCCGCACATCAAATACACGTCAGCGTCCAGAACGCCCACCCCTACGACCCCACCCCCTCCCTATCGACAGCGACCAACGGCCGGTGGGTGGTCACAAGGCGGTCCGGGGCACCGCACCTGTCCGACGCACCCCCAACGGGACACCCTGCGCCCGCACAACAAATGGGGAGGGGTGTGGCGGGGCGTTCCCCCTGTCCGAAAGCCGGGGGAACGAGCGGCGGACCCGTGCCGAATGATGCGGGCTGGAACTACGGGGCCGCGGGGTCAGCGAGCGGTGCGGGGCGCCCCGGATTGCCTTCTGACCCTCCACCGGCCGTTGTGCGCCCATGCGACGGGAGGGGGTGTGTCGGGGTGCGCCCGGAAACGACGAGCGGCGGACCCGGCGCGGAATGATGTGGGGGTAGACCGCGAGCGTTGAGGACGTGCGCCGGCGCGGCGCCGACCCCACAACGAGGTGCGAGGCCCGCACCAATCGCGCCGGGCAATCGGGCGGGAGGGTGGGAGACAGCCCGCCGGCAGGCGGCAAACAGCCCGCACGTGAACGACCAGGTGGTCCGGCGCAGCCGCGCGCAGGCGCAAACAGCCCGCACGTGAACGACCAGGTGGTCCGGCGCAGCCGCGCGCAGGCGCAAACAGCCCGCACGCGAACAACCAGGTGGCCCGGCGTAGCCGCGTGCAGGCGCACACAACCCGCACGCGAACAACCAGGTGGCCCGGCGCAGTCGCGCGCAGGGGCACACAAACCGCGCACGACGAACGGCACGGCACCGCAGGTATACGGTGAGGCAGAATCGGAAGTGAACGCACTCCGAGATGGAGAAAAAGCCCGTGCCGCCCACGCTCGCCTCGCTGCTGCGGAACCCCGCCCTGAAGCTGGCCGCCCTCGCCGGAGGCGACCGCTTGGAGGAGGCCGCCGTCCGCTGGGTGCACACCAGCGAGCTGGACGACCCCGCCCCGTACCTGGAGGGCGGCGAGCTGCTGCTGACCACGGGCCTCAAGCTGGACGTCGGCTCGCCCGAGGCACTCGGCGCGTACGTGGCGCGCCTGGCCGGCGCCGGCGTCGTGGGCCTCGGGTTCGGCGTCGGGGTGAGCCACGACACCGTGCCGCAGGCGCTCGTGGACGCGGCGGCCGCGCACCGGCTGCCGTTGCTGGAGGTGCCGCACAGGACCCCGTTCATCGCGATCAGCAAGGCCGTCTCCGCGGAGATCGCCGCGGACCGGTACAAGGCGGTGACCGCGGGGTTCGAGGCGCAGCGCGAGCTGACCCGGGCGGCGCTCGCCCCGGACGGGACGACGGCGCTGCTGTCGCGGCTGGCGGCGCACCTGAACGGCTGGGCGGCGCTGTACGACGCGTCGGGCGCCGTGGTGGCCGCGGCGCCGGAGTGGGCGGGGCGGCGGGCGGCGCGGCTCGCCGGGGAGGTGGAGCGGCTGCGCGGCAGGCCCGCCCCGGCCAGCGCGGCGGTCGCGGGTCCGGCCGGCACGGAGGACCGCGTCGAGCTGCAGTCGCTGGGCACCGGCCGCCGCCCCCGCGGCTTCCTCGCGGTCGGCACGGAGGAGCGGCCGGACACCTCCGCCCGGTACCTCGTGCACGCCGCCGTGGCGCTGCTGACGTTGTCCCTGGAGCAGTCGCGGGCGCTGCAGGACACCCAGCAGCGGCTGGGCGCCGCGCTGCTGCGGATGCTGCTGGTCGGGGAGCCCGAGCACGCGCGCACCGTGGCGGGCCGGTTGTACGGGGGCCTGTTCGACGCTCCGGTGCGGGTGCTGGTCGCGGAACGCGCGGAGGCCGCGGGGGACGCGGTGGGGCTGCTGGCCGAACGGGTGGAGACGGCCGGGATGCGCGCCGCCGAGCCCGTGCTGGCGGTCCGTGACGAGGACCGGCTGACGGTGCTCGCGGCCGCGGACGGCGAGGTGACACGGGCCTGCGTGGCGGCGGTCGACGGGAGCGACGACCTGGTGGCCGGGCTGTCCGCCGCGGTGGGCACCGCGGGTGTCCCCGGTGCGCACGAGCAGGCCGAGCGGGCGCTGACGGTGGCCCGGCGGCGCGGCCGCAGTCTGGTCGAGCACGACGAGGTCGGCTCCGGCTCGATGCTGCCGCTGCTGGGCGACGACGCCGTACGGGCCTTCGCCGAGGGCCTGTTGCGGCCGCTGCGCGAGCACGACGCCACCGCCCGGGGTGATCTGGTCGCGTCGCTGCGGGCGTGGCTGTCGCGGCACGGGCAGTGGGACGCCGCCGCGGCGGACCTGGGCGTCCACCGGCACACCCTGCGCTACCGGATGCGGCGCGTGGAGGAGATCCTCGGGCGTTCGCTGGACGACCCGGACGTCCGCATGGAGCTGTGGCTGGCGCTCAAGTCCGGTGGCTGAGCCCGTCCCGCCAAAACGTCATATCGGCCCGGGCCCGTAGGACGCACTGGACAAGACCGGCCGGGTGCCGCCCGCCCTACGGTGGTCCGCATGAGCACCCCCACCGCCTTCTGGCTCGCCGGCCGCCCCGCCACCGGCGAGGACACCTTCGATGTCGTGAACCCGTACGACGGCAGCGTCGTGGCTTCCGTCGGCGTGCCGACGCCCGCCCAGGTGGAGGAGGCCGTCGCCGCGGCGAAGGCCGTCGAGGCGGAGTTCGCCGCGACCCCCGCACACGTGCGGGCCGCCGCCCTGGACCACGTGTCCAAGCGGCTGGCCGAGCGCGCCGAGGAGATCGCCCGGCTGATCACCGCGGAGAACGGCAAGCCGGTCAAGTGGGCCCGCGGCGAGGTCGGCCGCGCCGTGTCCGTCTTCCGCTGGGCTGCGGAGGAGGCCCGCCGCTTCAACAGCGGTGAGGCCCAGCGCCTGGACACCGACGCGGGCGGCACCGGCCGCCTGGCGCTGACCCGGCGCTTCCCGCGCGGCAGCGTGCTCGGCATCGCGCCGTTCAACTTCCCGCTGAACCTGGTGGCCCACAAGGTGGCCCCGGCGATCGCGGTGGGCACCCCGATCATCCTGAAGCCGGCCCCGGCGACCCCGCTGTCCGCGCTGCTCCTCGGCGAGATCCTGGCCGAGACGGACCTGCCGGCCGGCTCGTGGAGCGTGCTGACCGTCCCCAACGACCGCATGCCCGCCCTGGTGCGGGACGAGCGGCTGCCCGTCATCTCCTTCACCGGTTCCGACCGGGTCGGCTACCAGATCATGGACTCGGTGCCGCGCAAGCACATCACCCTGGAGCTGGGCGGCAACGCCGCGGCCGTCGTCCTGGCCGACTGGTCCTCGGAGGAGGACCTGGAGTGGGCGGCGAACCGCATCGCCACCTTCGCCAACTACCAGGGCGGCCAGTCCTGCATCTCGGTGCAGCGGGTCGTCGCCGACGCCTCGGTGTACGACCGGCTCGTGGAGAAGGTCGTCGCCAAGGTCCGTGCGCAGGTCACCGGCGACCCCGCGGACGACGCCACCGACGTCGGCCCGCTCGTCGACGGCAACGCCGCCGCGCGCGTCGAGTCCTGGGTCGACGACGCGCTCGCCAAGGGCGCGAAGCTGCTGACCGGCGGCCGGCGCGACGGCGCCGCCTACGAGCCGACCGTGCTCGCCGACCTCCCCGCGGACGCGATCATCGCCACCGAGGAGGTCTTCGGCCCGGTCCTGTCCCTGCACAGGGTGGACGGTGCCGACGAGGCCTTCGCGGTCGTCAACGACTCCCGGTTCGGGCTGCAGTGCGGTGTGTTCACGCACGACCTGCAGACCGCGTTCCGCGCCCACCGCGAGCTGGAGGTCGGCGGCGTCGTCATCGGTGACGCCCCCTCCTACCGCGCGGACCAGATGCCGTACGGCGGCGTCAAGGATTCCGGCGTAGGCCGTGAGGGCGTCAAGTACGCCATGGACGACTACACGTACGAGCGGGTCCTGGTCCTGACCGGTCTCGCCCTGTAGTCCGAACGGCAGGAGCCACCTTTTCCAGCGGCCGGGGCGCATGTGCGGTGCGTCCCGGCCGCGCTGTGCGTGTTGTCGGCATGGGCACGTAAAGTGACCCTCTCGTGAACGGCGCCGGGGAGGCGCCAGGGAGGGGAAACGCAAGGTGGCAACGTATGCGGTGGTCTGCACGGCGGAGGCCGGGGCGACCGCGGAGGCCGTGGCCGCGGGGCCGGTCGGCGGCTGGGTCGTCGGGGGCGAGGGCGGTACGGGGGTGCTGTTCGACGCGCCGGTGACCGAGGGCGAGGGCATCGGGATCGGCGACGTGGTGCCGGCCGGCCGTGAGCTGGCCCGGCGGCTGGAGGTGCCGGCCCTCGTGCTGGTGGCGACGCCGCAGGTCGCGTACGCGGTGTTCGTGCGCCCGGACGGCGAGGGCAGCCAGAGCATGGTGTGGGCGGCGGACTGGGAGCCGCCCACCGACCCGCAGGAGTACGCCGAGCACCGCGCCCAGTGGGACGAGCAGGCGGCACGCTGCGCGCAGTGGTTCCGCCGTCCCGAGGCGGCCGCCGCCCTGGCCGAGGTCCGCAACGACCCGCGCCCCGGCGAGGTGAAGCCGGGTCCTGAGGACTTGCTGCGTCAGGTGTGCGCGGCACTCGGCGTCCCGTCCACGACGGTCGGCGTCTCCTCGCTGACCAGCCCGGACGGCGTCGCCGACGACGGGGTGCCCCAGGACGCGGTGCGCGCCGAGGCCGCGCCGCCCGCCGGATCCGAGCCGGCCGCGGCGGGCAGCTCCACGCTGCGCGCCGTACGCGCCCTGGTGCTGCTCGCGGGCTTCTACCTGCTGGGCGTGGTGCTGCTCGCGGTGCTGGCCGGGATCGACGTCCTGGTCGCCTCGTGGGGCGTGGGCGGACTGACCGGCAAGGTCGCCCTCGTCAGCGTCGTCCTCGCCATCCCCATCGTCCGCGGCATGTTCATGCTGCGCCGCCCCCAGGACGACGGCCCGTCCGGCGTCCCCGTCACCGATGCGCAGCAGCCCGAGCTGTGGGCGGCCGTCCGCGACCTCGCGGCGCGCTACGGCACCCGCGCCCCGGACGAGATCGTCCTCGTCGGCGAGGTCAACGCCGCCGTGTCCGAGAAGTCCCGGCTGCTCGGCCTGCTCGGCGGCCGCCGCCGCATGTACATCGGTGTCCCCCTGCTCGCCGGGCTGACCGAGCGCCAGCTGCACGCCGTCCTCACCCACGAGCTCGGCCACTACGGCAACAGCGACACCCGGCTGTCCGCCATCACCCTGCGCGGCCAGGAGCGCATGCTGCGCACCATCGCCCACTTCGAGGAGCGCGCCGCCAGCGCCCAGGGCCGCGAACAGGCCCGCCAGGAGGACAAGGCCGCCAAGGCCCTGGCCAAGGGCCGCAAGGCCAAGGAGGTCGACGCCTCGGGCGCCGGTGTCACCTACCGCGCCATGGCGGCGATCTACACGGCCTACGCCAAGTTCTACCTCCGCGCCTCGCACAGCGTCGGCCGCGCCCAGGAGCTCGCCGCCGACCAGGCCGCCGTACGCCTCGCCGGGCGTGACGCCACCGCCTCCGCGCTGCGCGAGATCCCGGTCCTGGACGCCGCCTTCGACCACTACATGCGGCAGTACGCCGCCTTCGGCGCCGCGGCCCGGCTGCTGCCGCCCGCCGGGGAGGTCTACGGCGGCCTGCCCCGCTTCCTGACCGACCCCGCGCGCCGCGCGGAGCTGGACCGGCTGCGGGCCCGGCTGCCGCGCGAGCAGCGCTCCCCGTACGACTCCCACCCCCCGATCGCCGAGCGCGTCCGCTTCGTCGAGGCGGCGCACGCCGACGGCCCGCAGGCGCCGGCCGCCGGGCAGGACCGCCCGGCCATGGAGCTGCTGCACGACCGGGACCAGGTGCTGATCGCCCTGGAAGCGGCCACCCTCAGCCCGGAGAGCCAGGCGTTCACCCGAGTGGAGTGGAGCGCGCTGGCGGATCCGGCGGTGCGTCTGGTGCTCGCCGAGAGCGCCGCGCCGATGCGCGTCGCGCTGTCGGCCGCGGGCACCGAGCCGACCGTGGCGGCCCTGCTCGACGCCGCCGACCAGGGCCGCCTGCCGGCCCTGGCGCAGGGGCTGCCCGAGGGCGCGCTGCACGCGGGAGTCGCCGCCCTCGCCGGTCTCGCGCTGGCGGAATCCGGCGCGGCCCGCTGGGAACTGACATGGGATCAGGGGGTGCGGCTGGTGCTGGCCGACGGCACCGACGAGTCGGAGTTCGGCTCCGCGGTCGACGCCCTCGCCGACCCCGTCACCGAGGGCGGCTCCGCCCCCGACACCGCCCCCCTGCGCAAGCTGCTCGCGTCGGCCTGAACCGCCGTCGGAAAGGTCACCGGCCCTCCGCACCCCGTGCGCGAGGGCTGGTGACCATGCCGGAACCGGGGTACTAACGAACAAGTAGCACCGGTCGGTAACCGACGCGAGGTGACGCCCCCATGTCCGCAGCATCCGCCCGCCCCACCGTTTCCGAACGCGAAGCGCGCCAGGTCGCAGAGGCCGCCCGCGAACAGGAATGGCGAAAGCCGAGCTTCGCCAAGGAACTGTTCCTGGGCCGCTTCCGGCTCGACCTGATCCATCCCCACCCCACACCGTCGACCGAGCAGGTCCAGCGCGGCGAGGAGTTCCTGGCCAAGCTGCGCGACTTCGTCGAGACGAAGGTGGACGGGGCCCTGATCGAGCGTGAGGCGAGGATCCCCGACGAGGTCATCACCGGGCTCAAGGAGCTCGGCGCCCTCGGCATGAAGATCGACCCCAAGTACGGCGGCCTCGGCCTCACCCAGGTGTACTACAACAAGGCGCTCGCCCTCGTCGGCTCCGCCAGCCCCGCGATCGGCGTGCTGCTCTCCGCGCACCAGTCGATCGGCGTGCCCCAGCCGCTGAAGCTGTTCGGCACCCCGGAGCAGAAGGAGCGGTTCCTGCCGCGCTGCGCCCGCACCGACATCTCGGCCTTCCTGCTCACCGAGCCCGACGTGGGGTCCGACCCCGCGCGCCTGGCGACCACGGCCGTCCCCGACGGGGACTCCTACGTCCTCGACGGCGTGAAGCTGTGGACCACCAACGGCGTCGTCGCCGACCTGCTGGTCGTCATGGCTCGGGTGCCGAAGAGCGACGGCCACAAGGGCGGCATCACCGCCTTCGTCGTCGAGGCCGGCTCCGAGGGCATCACCGTCGAGAACCGCAACTCCTTCATGGGGCTGCGCGGCATCGAGAACGGCGTCACCCGCTTCCACCAGGTACGCGTCCCCGCCGAGAACCGCGTGGGTCCCGAGGGCTCCGGGCTGAAGATCGCCCTGACCACCCTCAACACCGGCCGCCTCTCGCTGCCCGCGTCCTGCGTCGCGGCCGGCAAGTGGTGCCTGAAGATCGCCCGCGAGTGGTCGGCCGCCCGCGAGCAGTGGGGCCGGCCGGTCGCCCGCCACGAGGCCGTCGGCGCGAAGATCTCCTTCATCGCGGCGACCACCTTCGCGCTCGAGGCCGTCATGGAGCTGTCCAGCCAGATGGCCGACGAGGACCGCAACGACATCCGCATCGAGGGCGCGCTGGCCAAGCTCATCGCCTCCGAGATGAGCTGGACCATGGCCGACGAACTCGTCCAGATCCGCGGCGGCCGCGGCTTCGAGACCGCCGAGTCCCTCGCCGCCCGCGGCGAACGGGGCGTCCCGGCCGAGCAGTTGCTGCGCGACCTGCGCATCAACCGGATCTTCGAGGGCTCCACGGAGATCATGCACCTGCTGATCGCCCGTGAGGCCGTCGACGCCCACCTGTCCGTCGCGGGTGACCTCATCGACCCCGACAAGGCGCTCGGCGACAAGGCCAAGGCCGGCATGAAGGCGGGCGGCTTCTACGCCCGCTGGCTGCCGAAGCTGGTGGCCGGCCCCGGCCAGATCCCCGGTACGTACGCGGCCTTCCACCCGGCGGGCCACCCCGACCTCGCCGCCCACCTGCGCTACGTCGAGCGCAACTCCCGCAAGCTCGCCCGCTCCACCTTCTACGCCATGTCGCGCTGGCAGGGCCGGATGGAGACCAAGCAGGGCTTCCTGGGCCGCGTCGTCGACATCGGCGCGGAGCTGTTCGCCATGAGCGCCGCCTGTGTCCGCGCCGAGATGCTCCGCAACCGCGGCGAGAACGGACGCGAGGCCTACCAGCTCGCCGACGCCTTCTGCCGCCAGTCGCGGATCCGCGTCGAGGAGCTCTTCGGCCGGCTGTGGACCAACACCGACGCCATCGACCGCAAGGTCGTCGACGGGGTCCTCGGCGGCGCGTACACCTGGCTCGAGTCCGGCATCGTCGACCCCTCCAGCGACGGTCCGTGGATCGCCGACACCACACCGGGCGCCTCCGGCAAGGAGAACGTCCACCGGCCGATCCGCTGACCGGACGAGGTGCGCGCCCCCGGCGCGCGGGGCACCGCCTTCACGGAGGCGGTGCCCCCGCCGTGCCGGCGACCCGACACAATGGGGGGATGACGGACTCTCTCGCCGACCCCCACCTGCGGCTGCCCGGACCGGACGCAGCCGGCGGCGCCCACGACGGACCCCGCGACATCGTCGTCCTGGGCTCGACCGGATCGATCGGCACCCAGGCCATCGACGTCGTCCTGCGCAACCCCGACCGCTTCCGGGTGGTGGCCCTGTCCGCCGCCGGCGGCCGGGTCGGGCTCCTCGCCGACCAGGCGCTGCAGCTCGGCGTCTCCGCCGTCGCCGTCGCGGACGAGGACGCGGAGGGCCCGCTGCGGGAGGCGCTGGCCGAGCGCTACGGCACCGGGCCGCTGCCGGAGATCCTGGTCGGCCCGGACGCCGCGACCGAGCTGGCCGGCCGTCCGTGCCACTCCGTCCTGAACGGCATCACCGGCTCGATCGGCCTGCGCCCCACGCTGGCTGCGCTGGAGGCGGGGCGGATCCTGATCCTCGCCAACAAGGAGTCGCTGATCGTCGGCGGCCCCCTGGTGAAGGCCGTGGCGAAGCCGGGCCAGATCGTGCCCGTCGACTCCGAGCACTCCGCGCTGTTCCAGGCCCTCATGGGCGGCTCCCGCGCCGAGGTCCGCAAGCTCGTCGTGACCGCCTCCGGAGGTCCCTTCCGCGGCCGGGGCAAGGAGGAACTGGCCGGGGTCACCCCCGAGCAGGCGCTGGCCCACCCCACCTGGGACATGGGCCCGGTGGTGACGATCAACTCGGCCACCCTGGTGAACAAGGGCCTGGAGGTCATCGAGGCCCACCTGCTCTACGACATTCCCTTCGACCGCATTGAGGTCGTCGTCCACCCGCAGTCGTATATCCACTCGATGGTGGAATTCACTGACGGCTCCACGCTGGCCCAGGTCAGCCCGCCCGACATGCGGATGCCGATCTCGCTGGGCCTCGGCTGGCCCGAGCGGGTGCCCGACGCCGCGCCCGGGTGCGACTGGACCAAGGCGGCCACGTGGACCTTCTTCCCGCTGGACGACGAGGCGTTCCCGGCGGTGGCGCTCGCGCGCCACGTCGGTAGCCTCGGGGGTACCGCCCCCGCGGTGTTCAACGCGGCCAACGAGGAGTGCGTGGCCGCGTTCCTCGCGGGCACGCTGCCCTTCACGGGCATCGTGGACACCGTCGCAAGGGTGGTGCAGGAGCACGGCACTCCCGCCGAAGGAACCTCCCTCACCGTGGAGGACGTCCTGGAGGCGGAGGACTGGGCGCGGGCCCGCGCCCGGGAACTGGCTGCGGAACAGGCGACAACGGAGGCGGCACACGTATGACGGGACTCATGTGGGTACTGGGGATCGCCGTCTTCGCGGTCGGTCTCCTCGTCTCCATCGCCTGGCACGAACTGGGTCACCTCTCCACGGCCAAGCTGTTCAAGATCCGGGTGCCGCAGTACATGGTCGGCTTCGGGCCGACCATCTGGTCGCGCCACAAGGGTGAGACCGAGTACGGCGTCAAGGCGATCCCGCTGGGCGGCTACATCCGCATGATCGGGATGTTCCCGCCCGGAGACGACGGCCGGATCGCCGCCCGCTCCACCTCGCCGTTCCGCGGCATGATCGAGGACGCCCGCTCCGCGGCGTACGAGGAGCTCAAGCCCGGCGACGAGACCCGGATGTTCTACACGCGCAAGCCCTGGAAGCGCGTGATCGTCATGTTCGCCGGCCCGTTCATGAACCTGATCCTGGCCTTCGGCCTCTTCCTGGCGCTCTTCATGGGCTTCGGCCTCCCCACCCAGACCACGACGGTCGGCTCGGTCTCGGACTGCGTGATCCCCGCGTCCGACACCCAGGCCCTCAAGGCCAAGGACCCCTGCGCTCGCGGCGACTACCCGGCCGCTCCCGCCAAGGCGGCCGGCCTGCGGCAGCGCGACCGGATCGTGGCCTTCAACGGGGTGAAGGTCGACGACAGCCAGTGGACGGTGCTGCAGCAGCAGATCCGCAAGACGATCGGCCCCGCCACGATCACCGTCGTGCGCGACGGCAAGACCGTCGACCTGCACGCGAACCTCATCGCCAACAAGGTCGTCAAGACCGACGGGCACGGAGGCATCGTCAAGGACCAGTACGTTCAGGCCGGATTCCTGGGCTTCACGCCCGCGGACGGCGTGGTGAGGCTGGACTTCGGACAGTCGATCGACCACATGGCCACCACGGCCGAGGAGGGCGCCCGTTCCCTCGCGGCGCTTCCCCGCAAGATCCCCGGCCTGTGGGACGCGGTCTTCAGCGGCGCCGAGCGGCAGCCCGACTCCCCGGTGGGCATGATCGGCGCGGCTCGTCTGGGTGGCGACATCTTCTCGCTGCCGCTTCCGGCCACCCAGAAGATCGCCACGATGGTCAACCTGCTCGCCGGGGTCAACCTGGCCCTCTTCCTGTTCAACATGCTTCCGCTGCTCCCGCTCGACGGCGGGCACATCGCGGGCGCCCTGTGGGAGTCCGTCAGGCGGAACATCGCCAAGGTCCTCCGCCGGGCCGACCCCGGCCCCTTCGACGTGGCGAAGCTGATGCCGGTCGCCTACGTCGTCGCCGGAATCTTCATCTGCTTCACGGCCCTGGTCATGGCCGCGGATCTCATCAATCCGGTGCGTTTGACATAGCGCGATGTCGGAGGCGTGGGTGGGGTGACGTAGTCTCGTTCAACGGAGCCCGCCCACGCCGCCGGGACCTCGATCCGCTTACTTTGGGGATGCCACGCACATGACCGCGATTTCGCTCGGGATGCCGTCCGTTCCGATCAAGCTCGCCGACCGCCGCAAGAGCCGCCAGATCCAGGTCGGGTCGGTCGCGGTCGGCGGCGACGCCCCGGTCTCCGTCCAGTCCATGACCACCACCGTCACGGCCGACATCGGCGCCACGCTGCAGCAGATCGCCGAGCTCACCGCGTCCGGCTGCCAGATCGTCCGCGTCGCCTGCCCCTCGCAGGACGACGCCGACGCCCTCGCCACCATCGCGCGGAAGTCGCAGATCCCGGTGATCGCGGACATCCACTTCCAGCCGAAGTACGTCTTCGCGGCGATCGACGCCGGCTGCGCCGCGGTGCGGGTGAACCCGGGCAACATCCGGCAGTTCGACGACAAGGTGAAGGAGATCGCCAAGGCGGCCTCCGACGCCGGCACCCCGATCCGGATCGGTGTGAACGCCGGGTCGCTGGACCGGCGGCTGCTGGAGAAGTACGGCAAGGCCACCCCCGAGGCGCTGGTGGAGTCGGCGCTGTGGGAGTGCTCGCTGTTCGAGGAGCACGGCTTCCGGGACATCAAGATCTCGGTGAAGCACAACGACCCGGTGGTGATGGTCAACGCGTACCGGCTGCTGGCGGCGCAGTGCGACTACCCGCTGCACCTGGGTGTGACCGAGGCGGGTCCGGCGTTCCAGGGCACGATCAAGTCGGCGGTGGCGTTCGGTGCGCTGCTGAGCGAGGGGATCGGTGACACGATCCGGGTGTCGCTGTCGGCGCCTCCGGCGGAGGAGGTCAAGGTCGGCATCCAGATCCTGGAGTCGCTGAACCTGCG
>NZ_JBEXYN010000036.1:0-88617 GCF_040630935.1 Streptomyces sp. NPDC005722 | reverse complement strand
GAGATCCTCGGCCTGGACGTCGCCACCACCGAAGACGGAGCCGGCTGGCTGGCCTTCCTGCGCTCGCTCATCGCCCGCGGCCTGACCGGCGTCCAACTCGTCGTCTCCGACGCCCACGCCGGCCTGGTCGACGCGATCGGAGCCGTCCTGCCCGGCGCCTCGTGGCAGCGCTGCCGCACCCACTACGCCCGCAACCTGCTGAGCCAGGTCCCCAAATCAGCCCAGCCCTGGGTGGCGACGCTGCTGCGGACCGTCTTCGAACAGCCCGACGCCACCGCAGTCCACGCGCAGATGAAACAGGTCCTGGATGGCCTGGAGAAGAAGTTTCCCAAGGCCGCCGAACACCTGGATACCGCCCAGCACGACCTGCTGGCCCTCACCGCCTTCCCCCGCGAGATCTGGCGGCAGATCTGGTCGAACAACCCGCAGGAACGACTGAACAAGGAAATCCGCCGCCGCACCGACGTGGTCGGCATCTTCCCCGACCGCACCGCGGTGATCCGCCTGGTCGGCGCCGTCCTGGCCGAGCAGAACGACGAATGGACCGAAGCTCGCCGCTACATGGGCCGCGACCTCCTCGTCAAGGCCCGCCTCCACCCGATCGAGTCAGATACCGGCGACACCGCCCTGCCCACCGAACTCACCGCATAGCCTCAAAGAAGAGATCACCGAGTGGCCGTCGATACACCACCCCAACGGACGTGACCGCAGTCGCGCCACCCCTCGCTTGCCCTGCTCACGTATGTGGCCGCTATCGAGGGCTTCGGGATGCGCTTCGTCCCTGACGCTCCCTGCAACTGTCACCCGGAGTGCCGTCATAGCAAAGGAGTCGCAACGCAGCGATTCCGCAAAGCGTTGAAAACCGTACTTACCCAACGCGAGGTGAAAGAACTCGCCGAGCCTCTGTACGACAAACGCTCCCACAGTGGACACCGGGGAACACTTTTCAGTTCGGAAGGTGTCTTCGGACATGTGCCCGGCTTGATGTTCCAGACCAATCCCTACTTCGAGTTCGATGCACTGCTACTCGGCAGGGTCAGTTATGTTGCCGGCAAGGTACTCACAGCCGCTCTCGGTGACGCAGGGAACGCCCCAACACCGTGACCGCCAACGGCCCCAACTCAGTCCCGAAGTCGGCTGTCGAGGCGCCCGCTATGACCTTCTGACCGCCCCAAGCCGCCAGCCGCCCGGTGACAGCCCGCAGGACCAGCTCGCTGAACCACGACGCATGCAGGGGCGGCTGCACCGGCCGTACGCCGCACCCAACAGGCGCGGCCGTTGGGTGCGGCGTACGGTCGACCTACTCGTCCAAGCGCTGCAGCGGGATGGGCGCATCGAAGACGTCTACGACGAACTCCGAAGATCCGTTGCCCTCGAAGTCGACATCGCGGTCGCTGTGAAGCAACGTGTGGATCCTTACCCAACGCCCCTCGGCGCTTGCATTCTCCGCCACATTGAGCGCGCTACGAACGGGGCCGATGGCGCCAGCGAGCCGCTTACTCGTCCAGGTCTTCAGGGGCTTTGCTTCTGCGGGAAGCGCCCATGTGCGAGGCTCAGCGCTGGCTGGCACGGAGACCTCATCGCTGAGCAATTGGATCACCCACTCGACGACACCCCCGCTTCCCCGCTCGTTCGACATACGAATGCCGAGCCCGATCGTGTACGCACCCTCCAGGTACTCCTCGAGCTCATCGTCGATCCCCCTGAAGTAGACAGCAGGGCGAACCACCTCAATCGGCCCGAACCCAGTGAAGGCTCCGAGCACCGGCGCGCACTTGTCCTTGAGGTATTGCTGCGCGGCCATGCGCACAGGCTTCGGGACTCGATCCAGTACCACTCCGAGAGCAGTCTCGTCCCGGTCGGCCAGGAAGCAGTTGAGTGCAGCGACGAGTTCCTCGGTCAGGTCGGGATCGCCCGCTCCGAGCGTAACCACCGCCTCCAACTCGTCACGAGGGCCTCTGACCAGGCCGAATACCCTGCTCCGTCCCGGACTTGTGTACGCGATGAACGAATGAATCATTTCTTGTCTCATATCACGTCTCAGAAGCGACCCCAGCGCAAACATGCGCCGGGACGGCCACAAGTAATAGGGAACCCCGCCAATCAACGTGTCGTCTGAGCTACATGCTCGTTCGCATAGTCAAAGGTGGCATGCTGTCAGACCCAGCACTTCAGCCCGGGTCCGCATGGCTAGAGGCAGGTTACCCGGGCGCCAGGCGCGGTGACAATGGCGCACAAAGACGTGAGTCAGGCGCAGGCAGTGCCAGGGCTGACCGTCCGGCGGACGGAGGAGCACAGATCGCCGGCGCCACATAGGGATCCGGCAATACTGTGACCCGGGCTCCGCCCTCACTGCGCGGTAGCAGTTAGCAAGGCACCTCGCCAAGTTCCATGGCATGCCAGGATCACCTTGAGGCCCGGTCCTTGGCGGCCAGTGGGCCCAACTCCGCCAACCCGAAGGAGCAGCATGGAACCCCGCAGCGCAGCTGCTGTCGGCAAAGACTTCCCGTACACCTCGAAGACGCTGTGCTACATCGAAGTAGCCAAGGAGGGAACGGTGTCCTACGGCGTGGGCGCCGGCGCTTACGAGCGCGCTCGCAGCGGGGAGTCCCGGCTGTTCGCCGTGTGGCCGGGCGCCTGGCGAAGCGACCTGTTCGTCATAGACGACCTCAACGAGTATGCCCGCGCACACGGACTCCTTCACGATCAACAGCGCACTGGGCTTGCTGACCACGAGCACGCCGCCCGATGGGCGCTGGACCCCAGCGAGAAGAATCCAATGGGCAGCTACATCACTGTCCGCGTCCATCTGGACTGCGGATGCTCCATCAATGACCTCGCCGCGTTCGCCAAGCAGATGCGCGCCCAGCAAGGATGGGACATCGCCACGACTGGCGGGTGGGGCGGGAGTACTACATCAGGAACCTACATGCGCGTGCGTCGCAAGAGCCTGGGGTCCTGAGGTCACGTCCGTTGGGGTGGTGTATCGACGGCCACTCGGTGATCTGAGGACGGCTCCGATCGCGTCGACCAGGCCGGCGTGGGCGTCGGAGACGACGAGCTGGACGCCGGTCAGGCCGCGGGCGATGAGCGAGCGCAGGAAGGCCAGCCAGCCGGCTCCGTCTTCGGTGGTGGCGACGTCCAGGCCGAGGATCTCGCGATGGCCGTCGGCGTTGACACCGACCGCGACCAGCGCGGCAACGTTGATGATACGGCCGCCTTCGCGGACCTTCTGGGTCAGCGCGTCGACCCAGACGAACGCATAGGGTCCCGCGTCCAGCGGCCGGTTACGGAACGCGGCGACCTGTTCGTCCAGGTGCTTGGACATAGCGCTGACCTGGGACTTCGATAGCTGGGTGACGCCGAGGGACTCGGCGAGTTTCTCGACCCGGCGGGTGGAGACGCCGAGCAGGTAGGCGGTGGCGACCACCGAGATCAGGGCCTGTTCGGCCCTGCGGCGTCGTTCCAGGAGCCAGTGCGGGAAGTAGCTGCCGCTGCGGAGCTTGGGGATGGCCAGCTCGACGGTGCCGGCCCTGGTGTCCCACTCGCGCGGGCGATATCCGTTGCGATGGTTGACGCGTTCGTCGCTGACCTGCCCGTATTCCGCGTTGCAGAGGGCATCTGCCTCCGCGGACATGAGCGCGTCGGCGAACGTCTTGACCATCGCGCGCAACAGATCCGGACTCACCGCAGCGAGGTTCTCCTCGGCAAGGACGTGCAGGGGCAGACTGTCAGGTGCGGTCATCGTGCTGATCTCCTTCGAGGCTTCGACACTTCGAAGATCAGCCGGTGGCCGTTTGTCTATGCGGGCACCAACCCAGACGCCGGAGCAAACCCCCGCATCAGGTCCAACCCGCTACACCACTTCCAAGGACGCAACCGGTCCTGACCGACCTCGCGGGGGCTTCGCGCGTACCGAGAGGTCCTCACACTCTGACCAGCGGCATACGGCGCTCGTCGCTCTTCCTGTGGGCGCCCGACACGCCTCCGCCACAGTCTGTGCCGTCGACATCCTCTGTCACACTCCACCGCAGGTCAGAGAACCATCCTAGGCGATCGGCACATTCACTCCGGAGCCGTGTGCGCAGGTTCGAATCCTGCCTTTGGCACCTCGCACGAGGTGCCAAAAGACCCCGCCACCAGCCAAGACGCTGAGTGCGGGGTCTTTGCGTATGCGCAGCCGTATGCCGCCGAAAGTGGGCGTAGGACGGGGTCTGTGGACTATCCGTGGACGGGATCTTGCGTGGACAGCGGCGTCTCGGCAGAAGGCCTTTGGCTCTCTGATCAGCAGAGACGCACGAATCACGAGGGCCCTTCGGACACTTGGGTGCAGAGCCAGGTCCACGTCCTGCTGCGGGCCGTCCACGGTGGCAGGGAACCCCGGAGTATTCGCAGCATACTGATGCCTAACTGGTGAACCGAGGGCAGGACTCCCGTCATGACCGAACGACGAGGACCGTGGATTCGCCACAGTCGGATGCCGCTGTGCGCGACTCCACACCTCACCGCCTACCGGGACGAGGTCACGCTTCCACATGGAGAGCAAGGCGCCTACGACTGGGTGCAGACGCCTGACCAGGTGCGGGTTGCCGCACTGGTCGACGGGGCGCTTCTCGTCGTCAAGCAGTACCACTATCTCACCGGAGCGATGTGGCAGCTGCCGGGCGGGTCCGTGGATCCAGCGGACGAGGGCAGTCGCACAGCAGCCCAGCGGGAACTGGCCGAAGAGACCGGTTACCGCGGCGGACGGTGGAGCGACAGGGGCTCGCTCCACGCCCTGCCCGGGCTCACGCCCGCCCGAGTCCACCTGTGGAGCACGATCGACCCCTCCTCGTCCTGTGCTGCGCTGGAGCCTGTCGAGGCGGACCTGGCGGTCCGTCGCATTTCGCTAGGTGAGGCAGTGTTCGCGGTTCGGGACGGGCGCATGCGATGCGCGGCCAGTGCGGCTCTGGTCTTGATGCTCGCCCTGGAACAGAGTCCGTGAACTAGTCAGCCCAGGTCGTCTCGCGCGTCCAGGTCGAAGTCCTCCTCACGGCCAGCGAGCCGGTCCTCGCACCGCTTCAGCTCCGCCTTGAGATCGGCACGCCGCTGCGGAGCAAGTGCAGTCCGGTCGAGCATTCCCCGCAAAGCATCCCTACGGATCAGGAGGTGCACGGGACGCTCGCGGCTGATGAACCGCTCCGTGCATGCGTACGCGGTCTGGTAGTCCTGCTGGGCAATGCTCAGCCGGGCCCTGAGGCCGGTCCGAATGTCACGGCGCTGCCTGCTGAACTTACGATCAAGTCGGTCCAAGGCCGTGCTTGCCTCGTCGATGCGTGCGGTGCGCAACGCACAGAGCACGTAGTTGGCCAGCACTTCGAATCGCACGTTGTCAGACTTCTCCACTGCCTTCTCGGCGAATTCGTAGGCGGTTTCCATGTCACCGCAGAGGTACTCCACGCGCGACGTGCGGTGGCTGACCATCTCGGCACGATCGATGTCCGCCAGACGCACGAGCAACGAGAGTGCCGTGTCCCGGTCGCCCAACTTACAGGCGATCTGTATTTTCAGGTCCACGACATAACGATTGTCGGGTTGCTTCTCCTCTGCGCGCGAGATGTGCTCATTGGCGCGGGGTAGATCCCCCAAACGAACAAAGCAGTCTGCCATCTCACGGTGGATCGCCATGCCACCGCGTCCGCTGTCGAGGGCCTTCTGATACTGCTTCAGGGCCTCTCGGTGCTCGCCCCTGTGTCTCTCCAAGAGGCCTGTGAGGAAGAACGCATCGCGCATCTGACCTCGCTTCTTGAGCTCTGCAGTGTGTTCGCCCGCCTCCGCGAACTCGCCGAGTTTCACGTGGGCACGGATGAGTGTCGTCCGGGCCTGGTGAATGCTGGGATCGGCGTCGAGCGCGTCGGTCGCCATTTCGACGGCGCGTTGATACTCCTGCTCGTGGTAGTACTGCTCGGCCAGCTTCACTCGGTCGGTGAGCAGGGCGTATGCCCGGGGAGTGGACTTTTGCCCGGCCTTGTCCATAGCGCGGAACAAGGTGCGTTGCAGGGCCAAATAGTCGGTTCCGTCCTCGGCCCGGGCCAGGAACTCGTCGAGTCTGCTCGCGACCGCCCCGTACTCCGCCTTACTGCAGGCACCGAACTCGCGGCGGATCGCGTCCACAGCGGGCCCGGACACCTCGTACCAGCCGCCAGCGGTCGGAACGATCAGAGAGACGTCGATGAGATGGATCAAGGCCTTGTCGATACCGTCATCCGAGGTACTGGTCGCCTCCTGCAGGACGGAAAGCGGCAGGGGGCTGTTCGCCGCCATGACGCGAAGGATCTTCTGCTCCAGGTTGCTAAACTTGTTCTGTTTGAGATAACTGGTCAGCGGCGACGCGCCGAAATCCGAGAGCATCCGGCCGCGAACCGCCAGATCTGGCCCATAGGCCTTGATCAGTTCGAGCGCGAACGTGACCGAGGGCGGATAGCCGCGGACCGCTGTGGTGATCTCCTTTACGGTCGCAGGGGTCAAAGTAATCTGACGGGCTTTCGCCATGAGACCGACGAGACGACTGATGTCCGCGTCTTCCAAAGGCCGGAGATGGACCACGCCAAGGGGGCGCATTCCTCGCGTGATGAAGTGATCCCGCGAGGGTCGCCTGTTCGTGAGCAATGCGGTGACGATGTCCGGGTGCTGGCTCAGTGACTCGATCAGGTCGAGGATGTACGGCGCGATGTCGCCGTCGTTGTCCAGAAGCCCACCCTCGTCATGGAGTACGGGCATCTGGTGGTACTGGCAGATTTCCTGAAACTTGACCAGTGCATGCGCAAGGGCCTGCGCGTCGCTGAGTGCGGTGATCTCTCTGGTCCGCTGTAGGGACTCGCCGGCAGTCTCTGAGGGATCGACCAACGCGGAGAGCTTCGCGGCGAGGGCCTGCACTGTGTCGCCGGGTTCGACGTCGATGACCACGAGGGTCTCCAGGTCCAGCGACTCGCGTGCCATCTTGCTTAACGTGGCGCGTCGCCCGATGCGTGGAAGTCCTGTCACGCAGGCAACCTGGCTCTCCGCTCCCGGTTCCGGCGCTGAGTACACGTCCTGAAGTGCCGCGATCTCTGCGGCCCGGCCGACGAAGCGGGGACTCTGGCCCTGACGCACCAGATCGTCTATGAGGATTCTAATCCTGCGTGCGGCGGGCTTCGTCGCGATCGTCGTGATGTGTTTGGTGCGGTTCAGCCAGTCCGGCAGGTCATCGGGCGCGATGCTCTGGTCCAGACGGACCACGAGGACGTTCTTGATCCGCCCCATCGCTGCCTGGAAGCGTGCCTCACGAATCTCGTGTCGCACCCATGGGGAGGCCAGCGCGGCCTTGCTGAGGAAGAAGACGAAAGCTGCTGATTCCTTGAGGGCCTCGTCGATGGAGCTGAGGATGTCGCCACCAGCGTGGAACGAACGGTAGTCGATTGTCGCAAAAGCCCGGCCGACCTCGGACGCCACTTCTCGTACGAAGGCGGCGTCCTGGGTCGAGTAGGAGAAGAACGCCTTGATCACGGAGCGACCGGTCCTCTCGGGGCAGGCGGCTGGGACGATACGGACGCTTGCGAAGCCTGGGCAGGGACCATCTCCGAGGTCCGGATCAGATCCCCGGCCCCTGCCACATTGCCTAGCACCTGTGCCAGTTCCAGGAGAACCAGACGCAGCGAGTCAAGGTCGGCTCGGACCGCGCCAATCTCCTGCCAGTTGTTCTCATGCTCGACGGCGGAACGGCCGGCCGGCGCGGAGCTCTCCCAGGCCATTAGCCGCGGATGCCACTTGCTGAGGACGGGTCGCACCGCCCGGTTGAGCACGGTGACGGCGAGAATCCCGAACGACACCTCGTTACGAGTCCCGGGGGGCGCAACATCGGGGCCGTACCGTTTGAGGATGTCGCGGACCGTCGCGAAGAGTACGTACATAGACGTCAACGCCTCACGCACCGAACCTTCGTCCTCACGCAACGGGACAACGGAAACCCGCGTCACCAGTTCCACGTAGAGCTCCCAGGCAGCCCTCTGCTCCGCATCGTCAGGCTCCCACTCACCACCGATCTCTCCCAGGAACGGAATGGCGATCTTGACGTTCAACCGCTTTTGCCGCATGTGCCCCCCCTACATCCAGTGCACTTGTCGATCCGTCAGATGGTAGATCAGTCCCGAGGCACTGGGAGGCCAGAGCCCGGTGAGAGGCCAGCAACAGGAGCGCGGCAACGGCTACTTTATGGAGTAGCACGGATCTAGGAGACCGACCACCCACCTGCTGCACTCGGTGCGGTCGCACAGGGGGACGAAGACCAGTCAATCGATTCCGACGAGGCCTGTGACCAGCAGGTCATCTGCAAGACGAAGGGCCCTCCGGAGCCGTGTGTGCGGGTTCAAGACCTGCCGGAGGTTCGGGCCTGCGCGAAGGTCCGCTTGGCAGGCGGGAGCACCGATCAGAGCAGTCCCGGTTCCCCCGCCAGCCAGTCCACTTTCTGAGCAGCGCTCACTACTCGCCGTTCGGTGTCGCCGGCCGCGGAGGGGCCACTGGGCGGTAAACCAGGCCCAGGGTCAGGCGTGGGCCTTGAGGGCGGCGAAGCGGGCTTCGATTTCGGCTGCGTCGCCCATTGTGTCGAGGCGTTCGAACTGGGCGTCCAAGGACGAGTCGGCGAGTTCCTGTTGGCCCAGGGCCCTGGCTTCCTCGCGGCGGACTATTTCCTCGAAGCGGCTCAACTCCGTTGTGGGGTCCAGCACGTTGATGTTCTGCGCCGCGTCCAGCATCTGGCTCTGTGCCTGGGCGGTCTTCGAGCGGGCCACCAACTGGTCGCGCTTCGAGTGGAGCTCCGTCAGCTTGACCTTCATCTGGTCCAGGCCGGCCTTCAGCTTGTCCACGACCTCTCGCTGCGTGGCGATCGTCGGCTCGGCGTCCTTCGCCTCCCGGCCCGCCTGCAACTGCCGCTGGAGCGCCACCTTTGCCAGGCGGTCGAACGCGTCCGCGTCCGTACCCGAGCCCGCGGCCCGCAGCTCGTCCGCCTTCCTACTGGCGGCCAGCGCCTTGGTGCCCCATTCCGTGGCCGCCTCCTCGTCCTCAGTGTGGTCCTGTTCCAGCAGGCGCAGGTTGCCGATGGTCGTGGCGACCGCCTGCTCGGCCTCGTCGATGTTGTTGCCGTAGTCGCGGATCAGCTGGTCGAGCATCTTCTGCGGGTCCTCCGCCTGGTCCAGCAGCGCATTGATGTTCGCCTTCGCCAGCTGCGCGACGCGGCCGAGGATCGTCTGCTTGGTCATGGGGCCAACCTCTCGCTCTCGCTTTCCCCGAGCTGCCGCTCAGAACCTGCCGCCACCGCCCCTCCGCCCCCGTGTCCCCCCGCCGCCGAAGCTACCGGGGCCGCCCCCGCCGAACCCGCCGCCGAAGCCGCCTCCCCCGCCGCCGCCGAACATGCCCCCGCCCGTCCCGCGGCCCATACCGCCGAAGATCTCCCCGAGCAGGATGCCGCCGAGCACCGCCCCGCCCATGCCGCCGCCCCCACGGCGGCCGCCCATGGTGTCGCCGTACGGACTGCCGTACATGCGCACATCGCCCTCGGCCAGCTGCTGCGCCGCCCGGGCCAGCTCGTCCGCCCGCTGCGCCTCCGTGAGCGCCGCGACGGGATCCGCGGACTCCTGCGCCAGTTCCAGGTGGCGCAGTGCCTCGGCCAGCCGCGTCCTGGCCTCGCTGCCCACTGCCGCCCGGTGGGTCGTGATGAAGTCCGAAGCGGCGCCCAACGCGCTGCGCGCCGTGAGCAGGGCCTGGTCGAGCAGTGCCCGGGCCTTCTGGTTGCTCACCTCGTGCTCACGCGCTCCGGTGAGGGCGCCGTCGAGGGCCGCGCCCGCCTCCTCCACACGGCGCAGCACGTCGATCGGGTCGTACGGGCCCGCAGCGATCTGCGTCCGCACCTCCCTGACGACCGACTCGGCGCGGGCGATCCGGCCGTGCAGGTCCGCCGTGGAGGTGCCCTCGGGGGTGCCGAGCAGCATGCCCCGCGCCTCCGCGAGGTCGGTCTCGGTCTCCGTCAGCGCGCCCGGCAGCTTGCCCGCCGCCTCCGCGAGCTCCGTCCCCAGCCGGCCGACGGCGTCCACGAAGGTGCCCGCCTGGTCGATGGCGCCCTCGGCGGCCCGCAGGTGCACGGCGGCCGTTCCGCCCGCGCCCGCCGCCACGGCCTCGCGGGCCCGGTCGACCTGGGCCGCGGCGAACACGAGCCGGTCCCTGGCCTGCTCGACGTGGCCCGCGACGGGCAGCACCGCGGTGGGCGCGTACCGCGTACCGAGCGTGGTGAGCGTGGTCTGCGCCGTGTCGGTGCGGCCGGTGACCTCCCGCAGCTCCGCCTCGGCGTGCTGCAGCGCCTGGGGCGCGTTCTCCTCCAGCGCGCGCAGCCGGTCGAAGCCCTCGGCCTCCGCGTCGAGCCGCCGGTTGGCCTCGGTGCAGCGCGCGATGATCTCGTCCAGCATGCGGCGCCTGGCCGTGTCGTCCTCCGGGATCGCGTCGTCGAGCTGCTGCCGTAGCCGGAAGGCCGCCGTGAGCTCCGACTCCGCGTGCCCCAGCGCCTTCCCGAAGGGTGCGGCCGCCTCCTCGCCGAACTGGGCGGTGGCGAAACCGAGTTCCTCACTGCTGGTGCGCACCGCGTCGTCCGTCTCGACGAGCAGTTCCCTGGCCCGCCGGTCGAGGTCGGGCAGCGGCACGGCCTGTTCGCCGCGCCTGCCCCAGCCTCCCCCGCTCGGGGTGCTGCGGGTTCCCGGGCGCTGCCTGCGCCGGGTGTACGCGTACCAGCCGAGGGCGAGCAGGGCTCCCAGCAGCACGACCGGCAGGATGAGTTCGCCGCCCGTTACCCCGAGGCCGCCGGCCCCGCCCGGGTCGGCCGCGCCCGGGGTGATCGCGGGCGTGGGCACGGGCTTGCCCGCGAGGACCGCGCCGATGCCGTCCGCCGCGCCGATGGCCGCCCCCGCCCAGTCGTTCTGCCGCAGCGCCGGTTCGACCGCCGTCTGCGCGACGTCCCGCAGTTGGGCGTCGGTCAGTGACGAGTCCTGGTCCACGGAGTACGCGTACTGCCGGTCGTGCGTGGCGACGGCCAGCAGTACGTCGTTGAGGCCGAGGCCGTTGCGCCCGGCGGTCGTGTCGGCCCAGTCCTGGGCGGAGCGGCCGGAGAAGTCGCGTACGTAGGCGACGTAGAGCTGCACGCGGTGCGTGTCGTCGAGATCGCGCAGGGCCGTCGTGACGGCGGCCTTGCGGTCGCCGAGCGCGTCCACCCTGTCGGTGATCTGGCCGGTACGCGACAGCACGATCGGGTCGTCGGCGCGGGCCTCCGCGGCGGGCTGCAACAGCCAGCACAGCGTTGCCAGTGCGCTGATGAGGGCGTACGCGGCACGCAGGGTGTGCGAGGTGCGAACGCCACTGTGCATCGGTTCTCGGCTCCGGTGCGGCCTCACTTTGTGAGCGTATTACCCCTTCTGGCCCACCGCGACCGGGACCGCCCGGGGCTGGGACCTGCCCCTTCGGGGGCCGCGTTCCCCGTACGGGCCCGGCCCGCGGGCCGGTTCCCGGGTGCCGGTGGCGGGGTGCCGGTGGCCGGGTGCCGGTGGCCGGGGTCAGCCGCCGGCGAGCGGGACGAGGCGGAGGAAGGTCAGGGTCGGGGTGGTCGTGAGGTCGACTTCTTCGTCGAGGTCGGTGAGCTGGTGGGTGGGGGTCAGGACGAAGAGGGCGTTCGAGAGGAAGGCGCGTTCGGCCCGGGCGGCTTCCGTGGGGCCGTCGAGCGGGGCGGCGACGGGCTGTGCGGTCCTGGGGCGTGTGGTCGTGGGCCGTGCGGCGTTGTGCAGGGTCACCTCCTCGTGGACGCGGAGGTGGAGCAGGGCCCGGACGGTCATCCGCTCCGGGAGGCCCGTGAGCCGCAGGGCCGGGGCGCGTTCGCCCCCGGCCGTCTCGTCCTGGAAGGTCACCGTGGTCATCGCGCGGCCCGCTCGATCTGGCGCCGGATGGCCGGGTCGGCGATCGCCGAGTCCGCTGCCAGCAGCGCCGCCTTGGACAGGATCAGCGCGAGCCGGTCGTCCTCGAAGGGCAGGAAGACCTTCGGGTCGGCCGTGCGGCGGGCGGGGACGACGCAGAGGTAGGCGTCGTCCGGTGCCATCAGGACGTTCGCCGAGCCCAGGTGGATGCGGTACGTCGTGAGGTCCCCGCGGACCGTCAGGTAGCGGCCGTCGAGTGTGCACCGCTCCGCGATCCTCAGGCGCGGCAGGATCCGTTGCAGGGCCTCGCGGCGGACCTCCGCGTTCGCCGTCAACTCCCCGAAGGACGCGGCCCGCCAGTACGCCGCGTGGCGGTCCTCGCCCCGGTCCGTCCACGTCGGGTCCGCCGCGATCGAGGTGACGGCCACGAAGAGGTCGACGTCCCGCATCGCCTCGCTGAAGACCAGGGGCGGCACTTCGGCGAGCGGGACCTCCTGCCGGCGCCGCCCGTCGCGGCGCTCGAACCGTACCCGGTCGGTCGCCGCGTGCTCCGGGTCGTGGCCCGCGTCGTCCCCGGCCGGTTCGTGGTGGAAGCAGGCGTGCCACCCGCCGTCCGCGAACTCGCGCCGGGCCAGGCCGTCGTGACCGCCGTCGTGGGCGCCGAGGAAGCCGGCGTGCCAGCCGCGTTCCTTGAACAGCGCGTACAGCCGCGGGTAGTCGACGATGTGCGCCGCGAAGCGGTTGGAGTAGGCGCCGGTCTCCTCCTCGGCCGGGGTGGGCAGGTAGATCTCCCGGAACGCCTGTTTGAACGGCTGCCGCAGCCCCGCGGCGACCACCTGGGCGCGCCACGTGGCGACGGCGTCCGGCGAGGCGTGGACCGGGTGCCACAGGCGGATGTGCGTGGGCTCCCCTGTGGGCTCGGCCGTGGGCGCCACGGCGTGCCAGGTGCCCTCGGCGTCCCGCGCCTCCCAGATCAGGCCCCGGGTGAGGACTCCGGTGACGGGGTGGTCGCGGTAGTGGCGGCGCCATTCGTCGTACGGCCAGGTGCGCCCGGCCGACATCAGCGCCTCCAGGCGGGCCCGCTCCCCCGAGAGTGTCGCCCGCACCTGCTTGACCAGTGCTTTCAGCCCCTGGTGCGCCTCGGCGCACCCCTCCTTGACCGCCGCGGGGGCCGTACGGGAGGTGCGTCCGTCGGGACCGGTGAAGGTGAGCCGTACGGTCACGGCGTCCTCGATCGCCACCCGGGCCCGGTATCCCGCCAGTTCGCGGACGTACGTGCCGTCCGGGGCCAGGCCGTGCGCCGGGACGCTGCGCTCGACCAGCTGTGCGGGCGTGATGCCCTGCCGGGCGGCGGCCGTGGCGAGGGCGGTGTCGAGCTGCTTGAGGAGCGCCCGGTGCCTGAGCTTCGCCCGCAGCCGCCACAGGCCCTCCAGAGCGGCGGGGTCGTCCACGTCCGCGAGGGCGTTGATCGCCGCCCCCGCGAGCTTGACGTCCTCGATCACGTCCGATCCGGGTCCGCCGGTGCGCAGCGCGACGGTGACGAGCCGGCCCACGGTGGCCGGGCCGGCCGTGAGCGAGGCGGCCCAGACGACGCCGCGCGCGAGGTCGCCGTCGTTCTGGGCCACGAGGTAGTGGAGGTGGAGGGTGTCACCGAGCCAGGGGTTCGGCGACCCGTGCGTCCTGCTGCACTGCGGGTCGTCCTCGGCCAGTGAACGCAGCATCTCCGCCGTCGTGTCCCGTGCCGCTGCCGCGTCGCTCAGTTCCCGGCAGGTGCGCCGCCAGCGCTGTGACGGGCGCGGCCCCGACAGGCTCACCGGATGCCGGACGAGGCCGGCCAGCCCGGGCGTGGGCGCGGTGTCGGCGCGCTCGCGCAGCGCCGTGGCCCACGGCGCGTGCGCCGGGATCAGCTCGTCGGGCATGAGAGCGGCGTCGTCGTCCGCGAGCAGCGCGCGCAGGCGCCGGCCGAGCGGGCCGCGTACGTCCGCGCCGACGTCGGCGGCCATGAGCTCCCGGTACGCCCGGCGGAGGTGGGGGGTGACCGCGGCGCGGCCGTCGGCGTCGAGCCGGTCGACGGCGTCCAGCACGGCGCCGAGCGCTTCCGCGAGCCAGTGGCCCGTGCGGTACTCGGCGACGCGGAGCAGCATGACGGCGACCTCGTCGGGTGTCCATCCGCGCCGTCGGGACACCAGGGACGCGACCTGCTCGCGGTAGTGCCACACGCCCGTGCCGTCGGGGCGGGCCACGAGCAGCAGGGTCAGGGCGGCGGCACGCGTCTCGTCGTCGCCGCGGGCCGCGAGGCCCTGGTCGATCTCGGTCCGGGTCGCGGCGTGCAGTTCCCCCAGGCGCCGGTACTCCCCCGTGCGGGTTCCGAAGGCGAGGCGGAACTCCGCGCGGCCGCGGTCGAGGAGGTCGACGAGCCAGCGGGCGCGGTCGAGGGCGGCGGCGCGCACGTCGTCGAAGGCGTCGTTCCTGCGGGCTTCGGCCAGCACGGTGTCGTACAGCATGCGGGGATGGTGGCAGGGGCGTACGACAACGGCGCCTTGGTGGGAGGGCGGGCGGGGCCGTCGAGGCGGGGCCGTGGAGGTGGGGCCGTCGTGGTGGGGGGTCAGCTGGGGAGGGGGGCCGGTTGGGCGGGGGACTTGGGCTGGGCCGGGGGTTGTTCCTGCTGCGGGGGCTGTTCTTGTTGTGGGGGCTGCTCCTGCTGCGGGGGCTGCTCGGGCTCTTCCTGCTGCGGGGGTTCGGAGGGGGGTTCCTGCGGCTGTTCCGGACTCTGCGGCTTCTGCGGTTCCTCCGGCTGCTCCGGCTCCTCCGGGCCGCGGGGCTCCTCCGGGCCGCGGGGCTCTTCCGACGTCTCCGGGCTCTGCGGCTTCTCCGGCTTCTCCGTGCCGTCCGGGGACTTGGGCTGCTCCTTTGTGCCGGGCGACTTCGGCTCCTCCTGCTTCTTCTCCTCGCTCGGCGGCGCCGTCTTCCCCGGCGGTTCCAGTTGCGACCCCGTGGACGGCGACGGCAGCACCGGCACCGGCGAGCCGGACTGCACGCCCCCGGGCGGTTCGACCTCGTGGTCGCGCTTGCCGTCCACCGTGCCGCCGGGCCGCTCGAACCAGCGCTTGCCGTCCTGGTCGTAGAGCGTGAGCGTCTTCATCGGCTTCTCGGACGGCACGACCGCCACCAGCCCCGCCGCGCGGAACGTCCCCCACTGCCGCCCGCTGTACGTCGGCGTACCGCTGACGGCGTCGGGGGCGCTCAGCGGGTTGCCGCACGTGCAGCGCACCACGGGCACACCGCGGTCGTCGACCATCACGGGAGTGCCGGCCTGGAGGATGGCCTGGTACGCGGTGGCCTTGCCGTCCTTGAAGCCGTGGCTGGTGACACGGGTGTCCCAGCTGAGCTGAACGGGCGTCAGCGAACGCAGGTGGGAGGGGAGGTCCCGCTGCGCGACCTTCAGGGTTCCGGCGAAGGCCCGGGCGCGGGGCGGGTCCTGGGCGAGGTACCTGATCTGCTTCTCGACGTCGCAGGCCGCCTCGTTCTGCTTGGCGCTGTAGAGCCCCGGGTGCGCGCCGCTGACCTTGAGGGTGCCGCGCGGGGCCGAGGACTCGTTGGGGGTGATCGTCGGGGTGACCGCGGTGCCCGCCTCGCCCGCCGTGGACGGGGTGAAGGGGTCGGGGCCGGCGGCGGAGGCGTTCTGGAGGAAGATCTCGCCGCCGCCCTTGGTGCCGCCGAGGAACGAGAAGGCGAAGATCACCGCCACCGCCACGACCAACGCGGTGCCCGCGGTGACGAGGGTGCGACGGTTCCGCCACCACGGGGCGGGCGGTCCCCGGTGGCGGCCGGGTTCCCCCGGTTCGCCGCCGTGCCCCGCGCCTCCCGGTGGACCCGGCGGCGCCGGTGGTCCGGGCGGTGGTGGCGGGCCGTGCGGTGGCGCCGCCGGTGGGGGTGGGGGTCCCGGTGTCACCGGCGGGTGCCCGCCCGACGGCCGGCCGGACAGCGGTCCGGACGGAGGGCCGGACGGAGGGCCGGACGGAGGTCCGGCGGGGTGTTCGGGCGGAGGAGGTAGGGAACTCACGGCACTCTCCACGGACGTGGGGCATCGGGCCTCCGATTCCATTATGTGCGCCCTCGCCGGGAGGGGTGAATCGGCACGGAATTCCTTGAAGGCTCGATTTTTCACGGGCATTCCGGCAGTGGGGCATCCACGAAGCTCCCTCCTCCAGGGAACACGGGAGCGTGCCGCGGGGCATCTCCCGTCCTTTCGCGGCTTGACCGCCCGCACCCGTCCTGACCTGCCCCGATCTGCTGCGCAGGTGGCGCCGCGGGTCCGGGACGAGAATCGGTACATGGAAGCAGTGGGATACAGCGGCACGAACACCGGTCTTCTGCTCGTGGACCCGTACAACGACTTCCTGTCGGACGGCGGGAAACTCTGGCCACGCGCGAAGACCGTGGCCGGGCAGGTGGGCCTGCTCGACCACATGCGGCAGGTGCTCGCGGCCACCCGCGCCCGCGGCATCCGTACGTTCTTCGTCGCGCACCGCCGCACGGCCCCCGGGGACTACCGGGAGTGGGAGCACCTCTCCCCGGCGCAGGAGGCCACCGTCAAGGGGCAGGTCTTCGCGCTGGGCTCCTGGGGCGGCGAGTTCCACCCGGACTTCCAGCCGGTCGACGGCGAGATCCGGGTGCACGAGCACTGGTCGTCGAGCGGCTTCGCCAACACCGACCTGGACTTCCAGCTGAAGCAGCACCGGGTGTCGCGCATCGTGCTGATCGGCATGCGGGCCAACACCTGCGTCGACACCACGGCACGCTTCGGCCAGGAACTCGGCTACCACGTGACCCTGGTGCGGGACGCGATCGCCGCCTTCAGCCCGGCGGAGATGGAAGCGACCTTCGAGGTGAACGCGCCGGTCTACGCGCACGCCATCCTCACCACGCAGGAGTTCCTGGACCTGCTGCCGCCCTGCCCCGAGGAGTACGGGGCGGGGCGGTAGCGGCGGCGGACGTCAGGGCTGCGGGGTGAGCCAGCGGTCGTACCAGGCCACGCTGCGGCGCATCAGGTCCAGCAGGTGGGCGCGTCTGCCGATCATGTGGCCCTCGCCGGGGTAGACGGCGAACTCGTGGGGGACGCCGTGGTGGCGCAGGGCGCGGTGGAGGAAACGGCCTTGGGAGACGGGCACATTGGTGTCCTCCTCGCCGTGGAGGATCAGGACCGGGGTGCGGATGCGGGAGGCGTACGAGATCGGGCTGACCCGGTCGTGGACGTGGGGTCCGGGGCCCTCCCAGCCGATGCTGCCGCTGCCCGCCGACTCGAGGACGGGTCCCTGCTCGCCGGTCGCGCCCAGCATGCCCCAGTCGCTGATGCCGGCGCCGACGATCGAGGCCTTGAAGCGGTCGGTCTGCGTGACGGCCCAGGCGGCCAGGTAGCCGCCGTGGCTCCAGCCGCCGATGCCGAGGCGGTCGGGGTCGGCGACGCCCTGGGCGACGAGGAGGTCGATGCCCTCGGTGATGTCGGTCCATTCGGCGCCGCCGACGGCTCCGTCCACCGCGGTGGCCGCGAAGGCGTGGCCGTGGCCCTCCCCGCCGCGGGGGTTGGGGAGGAAGACGGCGTAACCGGCGGTGGCGAAGAGCTGGCCGGGGGGCAGGTCGATGTGGAACTGCCATTCGTCGGTGTAGCGCCCGTACGGGCCGCCGTGCGCGATGGTGATCATCGGGAAGGGGCCGTCCTCGCGGGTGCGGCCGGGCGGCAGGAGGAGCAGGCCGTCGAGGGCGAGCCCGTCGGAGGCCTTGTAGGAGAGGCGTTCCTGGCTGCCCCACGGGATGTCGCGGATCTCGGGGCGGGTGTCGCTGATCCGGGTGAGCGGGCCGTCGGGCGGTCCGGCGTGGACGTCCTTGGGCTCGTACGCGGTGCCCGCGAGCACGGCGACCGTCCCGCCCGTGCGGCTCGCGGTGAGCGCGTGGACGATGCCCGGGCGGGTGTGCAGGCGGCGGAAGCGCCGCTCGGCGGGGTCCAGCCGGAACAGCGCGGTGTCCAGGCCGTCGGCGAAGACGGCCAGCGGCGGGCCGGCTTCGACCTGGAGGAGTTCTCGGGGGCAGACGGTCATGCCGGCGGTCAGGTCGCGTGCCTCGGGCGGTGCCTGGTCCCCCGGGTCGTCGGGGACCGCGCGGTCCAGGACCGCGGGCGAGCCGACCAGGCCGGGCGGGGTGGTGGCCAGGTGGGCGAGGTGCCAGCCGTCCTCCGCGCGCCACCAGACCGGGCGACGCGCCGCGTGCCCGGCCGGGCCGAGGTCGTGGACGGTGAAGGTGACGGTGTCGACGAGGTGGAGCTCCGCGGTGAGCGAGCCGGGGTCCTCCTCCGCGCACTGCCAGGTGAGGACGGCCAGCATGCCGCCGTCGGGGCGCTCCGCCACCTCGACGACGTGCCGGTCGCCGAGGCCGTCGACGGTGCGGACGGCACCACTGCCGAGGTCGAGCAGGCGCAGACGGGCGGAGGGCTCGGGACCCGTCCGCTCGGTCCACACCATCACGTCGTCGTCCTCGGCCTCGCCCGGTTCGCCGGCGGCGATCAGGGCGACGGTGCGGCCGTCGGCGAGCGGCAGGTGGCTCGCGATGCCGCCGGGCCAGGTGGTGAGGGCCTCGGCGGGGCCGTCCGGTCCGCCGTCGGCGGCGAGGCGTACGCGGTGCAGTTGCCCGGCGGTAGTGAAGAAGACCGCCGCCGAGTCCGGGGCCCAGCGCGGTGCGCCGATCCAGCTCGTGCCGTCGGTCAGCTGCCGGGGCTGTCCGCCGCCGTCTGCGGGCACCGCCCACAGGGCACTGGCCAGGCGGTCCGCGACGGCGAGGGGCCGCGCCGTGTGGACGACCGTGCGGCCGTCCGGGGAGAGGGCCGGGAACATCGGTATGACGCTGTCCACGACCGTCCGTGCCACGATGTCGCTCTGTACCGTCAATGTGCCCTCCACAGCGTCCACTTGGGTCTCGCCTTCCTCCTGGGAACCGGGCACATCCTGCCGCAGCCCGCGGCCCGTGGACAGGCGCGAAGGACCATGGAGCTGTCGCCGACGAGGACGAACCGCCTCGCGAACGGCTGCCCCGGCGCCCTTCCCGCGGCCGCCTGCGTCGCGTACGCCACGCAGGCGCCGGCCGCGCTCCCCCGCCTCGCCGCCTGCGTCCTCGCCGTGGTCTCCGCGGTCCTCGCGGTACGGGGGCACCGGCTCGGGGTGACCTGCTCCGCCGGGCGCCTGACGATCCGCGGGTACCTGCGCACACGGGTGATCCCGCGCGAGCGGGTCACGACCGTCACCGCCGTCCCCGCGGTCCGCTGGACCGGCCCCTCGGGGCGGGCACGGTGGACGCCGGTCACCGCCTTCGTGGCAAGCCCGGGCGAGAGCACCGCGGCTCGGGAGCGCAAGGAGTACGCGGTCGAGAAGCTGCGGCGCTGGGCCGGCGGGCGGTGAGGTGCCGGAGGCGAAGTGCCGGCTGCCCGGTACCGGCCCCTGGTTCTCGGTCGCTCCCACACGGCGTCCCCCGACCGCCGCTGCGTCACCCGTCCGCCACCCCGCGGGGATGGCGGGGCACCGGACCCGTATGGTTAAGTTAGGTAAACCTAACCTAACTTCGCGGAGACCCGGATGCGCAGCAAGACCACCGTCCCCCTCGCTCCCGCTCGGCCGACGCCCGCCGAACGCATCCGGTCCGTCCTCGCCTCGGCCCACTCCATGACAGTCGTCACCGACCGGGAGCGCACGGAGGTGGCCCGGCTGACCGCACAGGCGCTCGCCGGCCACGTCCACCTGCACCCCCTGGAGACGGCCTTCGGCCCCGAGGGCACCCCGATCTCGCTGGAGTTCACCGACGTCGCGCCCACCGCGGTACGGGACCGGGTGCGCGCCCGCGTGACGGTCACGGGCTGGACGGCGGCGCCCTACCGGCCGGACGCCCAGGACAGCCAGTGCGTGCAGTTCGTGCACGCGACGCTGGAGACGGCGGAGGGCACCGTCCCGGTGGGTCTCGCCGAACTGACGACGGCGGAGGCCGACCCGCTGGCGACGGCCGAGGCGGGCATGCTGACGCACCTGGTGGACGACCACGCGGAGCTGGTTCCGCTGCTGCTGCGGCTGGTGCAGCCGGCCCCCGCCCCCGGCGCGTGGCGCGTGCTGCCTGTGGCCGTCGACCGCTACGGGATCACGCTGCGCGTGGAGTACGCGAACGGCCACACCGACGCCCGGCTGCCCTTCCCGTCCCCGCTGGAGAGCGCGGACCGGGCGGGGAGCCAGATCCAGGCGCTGCTCAACAGCGCCCGGCGGGCCTCGCACCGGGGACGGCTGTTCGCCGGCTGGTGAACCCGGCGTCATCCCCGGGGGCCGCGTGGACGCGGGCACCGGCGCCGGCGGACGCCTCTGTCACATTGGAGGCGTCCGGTTCGTCAGTGCGCCAAGGGGACGCGACGAGGGAATGGGACCGATGGACGACACGGAGTTCCTGGCGGAGCGGTTCGAGGAGAACCGTGCGCACCTGCGGGCGGTGGCGTACCGCATGCTGGGCTCGCTCGCCGAGGCGGACGACGCCGTGCAGGAGGCGTGGCTGCGGCTGAACCGGGCCGGGGCGGACGGGATCGGGAACCTGGGCGGCTGGCTGACGACCGTGGTGGGCCGGGTGTGCCTGGACATGCTGCGCTCGCGGAGCTCCCGGGGCGAGTCGTCGCTGGACGACGTACGGATGCCGGACCCGGTGGTGAGCCCGGACGACGCGGCGGGCGACCCGGAGCGGGCGGCGCTGCTGGCGGACTCGGTGGGGCTGGCGCTGCTGGTCGTGCTGGAGACGCTGTCGCCCGCCGAGCGGCTCGCGTTCGTGCTGCACGACATGTTCGCGGTGCCCTTCGAGGAGATCGCGCCGATGGTCGGGCGCACGCCGGCGGCCGCGCGGCAGCTGGCGAGCCGGGCGCGGCGCCGGGTGCAGGGGGCGGCGCCCGTGCCGGACGCGGACCTCGGCCGGCAGCGGGAGGTCGTCGGGGCGTTCCTGGCGGCCTCGCGCGCGGGTGACTTCGATGGCCTGGTCGCGGTGCTGCACCCGGACGTCGTGCTGCGCGCGGACACCGGCGCCGCCTTCCCGGGGGTGGCCCGGGAGGTGCGCGGCGCGCGGACGGTCGCGAGCCAGGCGCTCACCTTCCGGCAGGCCGCGCTGCACGCGCGGCCGGCGCTGGTCAACGGGGCGCCGGGGGTGGTCACCGTGGCGGACGGCCGGGTGGTGTCGGTCCTGTGCTTCACGGTCGTGGACGGGCTCGTCGTGGAGATGGACATCCTGGCCGACCCGGACCGGCTGACGGGGCTCGACCTGGCCGCGTTCACCCAATAGAGCACATGTTCGATTGCGGGGTTACCCTGGACGCATGACGGCACCGCTCCAAGGATCGCTCTTCGACCAGACCGACGAGCTGCTGCTCGCTCCGCTGGACGGCCTCCGGCGGACCGGGCTCGGCAGCGGGGCGTGGCTCGACCTGCTGCCCGGGTGGCTGCAGGGGGCCGACGCCCTGTTCGGGGAACTCGCCGGCTCGGTGCCGTGGCGGGCCGAGCGCCGGCAGATGTACGAGCGGGAGGTCGACGTACCGCGGCTGCTGTCCTTCTACGGGGAGGGCGATCCGCTGCCGCACCCCGTCCTGGACGAGGCCCGGGCCGCCCTCGACGCCCACTACGCGGACGAGCTCGGCGAGCCCTTCGTCACGGCGGGGCTCTGCTTCTACCGGGACGGCCGGGACAGCGTCGCCTGGCACGGCGACCGGACGGGCAGGTCGGCGACCCAGGACACGATGGTGGCGATCCTCTCCGTCGGCGACCCGCGCGACCTGGCGCTGCGGCCCCGCGGCGGGGGCGCGGCCGCGATGCGGCTGCCCCTCGGGCACGGTGACCTCGTGGTGATGGGCGGCTCGTGCCAGCGGACGTGGGAGCACGCGATCCCCAAGAGCTCGCGCGCCGTGGGACCGCGGATCAGCGTCCAGTTCCGCACGCGCGGCGTCCGCTGAACCGCGCCACCGCCCCGGCGCCTTCCCCGTACGGCCTTTCCCCGTACGGCCTTTCCCCGCGCCGCGAGTCAACGTCCTCGAAGACCCGGCGACGGGTACGGGGGACCACGGGGAGGGGCCATGGGGCGGGAACGGACGGCGCGGCGCGCCGGGAGAGCGGTGGCGGCGGCGGTCGTGGTGGGCGCGGTCGTGCCGACGGCGGTCGTCGGGACGGGCGCGGGCAGCGCGACGGCGGCGGCACCGGCGGTGGTGTGCACCTCGGGCAAGGCGGGGCTCGCGGCGAAGCTGAGCAAGGACGTCGCCGCCGCGCTGCGCGGCAGGACGGGGACGGTGGCGCTGTCGCTGCGGGACCGCAGGACGAAGACGGTGTGCACGCTCCGCGCGGACCAGCGGTTCGACTCGGCGAGCACGGTGAAGGTGACGGTGCTGGCCACCCTGCTGTGGGACAACAAGAAGCACAACCGCTACCTGACGGCGCGTGAGGTCAAGCTCGCCACGGCGATGATCACCAAGTCCGACAACGCCGCGACCACGCAGCTGTGGCGGCAGCTCGGGGTGACCAAGGTGAAGGGCTTCCTGAAGGCCGCGGGGATGACCCGCACCGTGCCGGGGAGCAACGGCTACTGGGGGCTCACGCAGGTCACGGCGAAGGACGAGCAGCGGCTGCTCGACCTGGTGACGGCGAAGAACTCCGTGCTGAGCGACAACTCCCGTGCCTACATCCTGAAGCTGATGAACAAGGTGGTCACCGCGCAGCGCTGGGGCACCCCCGCCGGGGCGCCGCGCGGCGTGACGGTCCACGTCAAGAACGGCTGGCTGCCGCGCGCCACCCACGGCTGGCGGGTGCACAGCCTCGGCGCGTTCACCGGCCCGGGCCACGACTACTCCCTCACGGTGCTGACCCAGGACAACAAGACCATGAACGCCGGGGTCGCCACGATCGAGGCGGTCGCCCGCGTGGTCCACCGGGACCTCGCCCCGGCCGCCACCGCGGCGGGGACGCAGTCGACGACGCGTACGCCGCAGGAGGTGGTGCCCGCCGTCCCGCCGGGCACGTAGCGGACCGGTTCCCGACGCACCGACAGGCGCCCCCGCGGGGGCGCCTGTCGGCGTTCCGGGGGCGGTTACCGGACAGGTGTAGTCCTCACCCGGCGTGCCCGGCCCGTCGCGCGGTGCGGCGAAGCCCGCCCGCACAGCGGAATGAAAGGTTCCACACCGGGAATCGGGATGTCCTGTGAGACGGCTGTGGAGACCGGAATCCCGCCTTGCCGGTCGCGGAACGGCGTCGAAATACTCGACGGCGTTGCTTGGCGTGGACACGCATTCCTTTCGCGATGTGCCGCCTCGGACCGCACATTCCTCCGGGCCGGCGGCAGTCGGGCCGGCCCATCCCCCCACACGGAGGTACAGGACTTGAATCACCGTCGGATATCCGGACGGAAGGCCGTGCTCGCGGGCAGCGGCGCGACGGCCGTACTGGCGGCACTGATCGTGCTGCCGCACGCCAACGCCGCGCCGGGCCCCGCTCCCACCCCCAGGAGCCTCACGCCCTCCGCCGCGGTGAGCCTGGCCGCGCACCTCACCGCGGAGCTCGGCACGAAGGACACCGCGGGGTCCTACTACGACGCCGGGAGCGACCGGCTCGTCGTCAACGTGCTCGGCGCCGAGGCCGCCGACACCGTCCGCGCGGCGGGCGCCGTGCCGAGGACGGTCGACCGCACCATGGCCGAACTGCGCTCCGCCACCGGCACCCTGGCGACGCGGGCCCGCATCCCCGGCACCGCCTGGTCCGTCGACCCGCGGACCAACCAGGTGGTCGTGACGGCCGACCGGACCGTTTCGGCGGCCGAGATGGACCGGCTGGACGAGGCGGTGGACGGACTCGGCGCCGGCACGGCCCGGATCGAGAGGTCGAAGGGCGCGTTCAAGCCCTTCATCGCCGGCGGCGACGCCATCTTCGGCTCCGGCGTCCGCTGTTCGCTCGGCTTCAACGTCGTCAAGGACGGGCAGCCGTACTTCCTCACCGCCGGTCACTGCGGCGTGGACATCAAGAGCTGGTCGGACAGCCCAGGCGGCGCGGAGATCGGCTCGGTCGAGGCCGCGACGTTCCCCGGTCACGACTACGCGCTGGTGAAGTACACCGGCGGCGCCGACCACCCCAGCGCGGTCGACCTCTACGACGGCTCCACGCAGGCGATCACTTCGGCGGCCACACCGGCCGTCGGCCAGGCCGTACGGCGCAGCGGCAGCACCACCCAGGTGCACGACGGCACGGTCACCGGGCTCGACGCGACCGTCAACTACCAGGAGGGCTCGGTCTCCGGGCTGATCCAGACCGACGTCTGCGCCGAGCCCGGCGACAGCGGCGGCGCCCTCTTCTCCGGCAGCACCGCCCTCGGCCTGACCTCCGGCGGCAGTGGTGACTGCAGCGGCGGCGGGGAGACCTTCTTCCAGCCGGTGACGGACGCGCTGGAGGTGTACGGGGCCGAGATCGGCTGACGCCCCGCGGCACCACGGCGGCGGTGCCGGACGCCCCTCCCCGGGACCGGGAGGGGGTCCGGCGCCGCCGTGCGTGCGGGGGCGGACGGTGACGCGCGGGGAGCCGGGCCGGTCAGCCCCGCCGGCCGGGGCGGAAGTCGCGTACGGCGCGCGCCTGGCGGGAGAGGGCGAGCAGCCGGCCGTCCTCGGCCCACACGGCGCTGTCCTCGACGGCCCAGCCGCCGCCCGCGTGCTCGGTGCGGCTGCGGACCAGCGCCCAGCCCTGCGCGGGCCCGGCGTCCAGGACGTCGGTGAAGTGGACGGTCAGTTCGGCCGTCGGCACCGGACGGGGCTCGGTCCACACCGCGAACAGCGCGGGCGGCAGCGCGTCGGCGAGGACGACCAGCGCCTGCGGGTCCAGCGGCCGGCCGTCGGCGAAGCGCATCCAGGCGGTGAGTTCGGCCCGTTCCCCGCCGGCCAGGGGGCGCGCGTCGTCGGCCGGGCGGATCTCCAGGTGGGCGGCGAACGCCGCCAGCGAGCGCGGCAGGGTGAGCGGCGGGCACACACCGGGCCCGGCGACGGCGGGCGCGGGGGTGGCGGCGTGGGCGGGGCCGGGTTCGCTCCGCCCGAACACGGCGGTGCCGGTGAGCGCGGCGGAGCCGTCCTGCAGGGCGGTGACCGAGGAGACGGACGTGCGGCGGCCCTCGCGCAGGGGGCTCACCGCCAGGCGCAGCGGGCGCTCGTCGACGGGGGCCAGGAAGTGCGCGCCGAGGGTGCGGACCGGGGGCGGCTCGCCGGTGCGGGCGGCCAGGTCGTCGCACATGGCGGCGAGTGCGAGGGCGGCGACGTAGCCGCCTTGCGCCCCGTTCCAGGACCACCAGGAGCGGTCGATGCGGAAGGTGGCGTCGTCCGCGGACGGCGCGGTGCCGGGGGCATCCGCGGTGTCCGCGCCCGTGTCGGTGATCGGGCCGGGCATGACGTCCCCCTGCGGGGTGTGGGTGCGGTGTCCCGGTCCACGGTAGTGCAGTGGGTTGGATGTTCAAATCGAGTCGGAACCCGGCCGGCGACGTCGGCCGGGCGGGCGGCGACGGGTCCGGTCCGTACGGTCACGCACCGCGACCGGGGCCGGGCTGGGCACGAGGGCGCCCGGCGGCGGGAGGCTCAGTGCGGCGTCGCCCGCGAGGGGACGTCGTGGTGCTGGTGCCCGCCCGTCGCGAGCATGCGGACTTCCCCGCGGTCGCTGATCTCCGCCTGGACGATGCCCGTGTCGTCGCTGTACACCGGGTGTCCTCCGGCACCCTTGCGCTCGGTGCGCTTGACGACCACGGTGTCGCCGGAGACGGGGAAGGTCAGCTCGTAGGTTTCGGCATGACTCATGAGGGGAACCTCCTGTCTCCGCCCATATGACGATTTATGCCCAGAGAATCACTGGCCAATGACACCGGTCATGACGTCCGCTGTGGCGCGGGATCGACCCCGTGGGAGAGCATGGAGCGGTGTCGATCATCAAGGGGGACCACGTGCCGCACCTCACCCACGTCGCCGCTCCGGAGGGTGTCCTCCCGGGCACCGGCTACAGCCACGTCGTGTGGGGCGAGGGCCGCTTCGTCGCCGTCTCGGGCCAGATCGCGGTGGACGAGCACGGCGGGCTCGTGGGGCCGGGCGACCCGGCGGCGCAGGCGCGCCAGGTCTTCGCCAACCTCGACCGCTGCCTGGCGGCCGCCGGGGCGGGCTGGGGCGACGTGGTCAAGCTGACCTTCTTCGTCACCGACGTCGCCTTCCTGCCCGCGGTCCGCGAGGCGCGCGACGCGTACGTCGACACCGAGCGGCCCCCGGCCAGCTCGGCGGTGCAGGTGGCCGCCCTCTTCCGGCCGGAACTGCTGCTGGAGGTCGAGGCGTTCGCGATCGTCCCCGCGGCGTCCGCGGAGCGGGCGGACCTGCCGTGACCCTGGTCCCGGAGCGGTTCTCCGTGACGGCCGCGGCCCGGCGGCTCACCCCGCCGGGGCCCGGCGACCCGCCGCGGGTCTGCCTGGTGGACACGGCGGCGAACGCGGCCGCCGCCGTCCACCTGGCGCCCGGGCTGCTGGACCGGGAGGAACGCGAGCGGGCCTCCGCGTTCCACTTCGACCGCGACCGCACCAGCTACGTCACCGCGCACGTGGCGCTGCGCCTGCTGCTGGCGGCGTACCTGGGGACCCCGCCCGGCTCGGTGCCGCTGGTCCGGGAGGACTGCCCGGCCTGCGGCGGCCCGCACGGCCGGCCCGCGGTGGAGGGCGGCGCCCCGCACTTCTCGCTCTCCCACTCCCGGGAGCTGACGCTGGTGGCCTTCGCCGCGGGCCCGGTGGGGGTGGACGTGGAGGCGCTGCCCGGCGAGGAGGCCGTGGACGGCGTGTGGCGTTCGCTGCACCCGGCGGAGGTGGCCGAACTGGGGGCGCTGCCGCCGGTGGAGCGCCGGGAGGCCTTCGCGCGGGCCTGGGCGCGCAAGGAGGCGTACCTGAAGGGTCTGGGGACGGGCCTGGCCAGGGACCTGTCGGAGGACTACGTCGGCTCGGGCCCCGCTCCCGCCGCGGGCCCCGAGGGCTGGTCGCTCTCCGACGTCGCCGTCGGGGACGGCCACCGGGCGGCCGTCGCCGTACGACTGGGCTGACGCCCTCCGGCCCCGCGGCCGTTCCCGTTCACCCCGGGGACCGGTCCTAGCGTGCGTACTCCTCCGCGAGGAAGCGCATCGTCTGGTCGACGAAGACCCGCATCTCGCGGGAGAGGTTCTTGCCGCGCCGCCAGGCGATCTGGGTGTGCACCTCGAAGGGCACCGGCCACGGCAGGGTCACCAGGGTGCCGGCCTCCAGGGCGTCGACGACGGTGGCGGTGGGCAGCAGGCTGATGCCCAGGCCGGCGGCGACCCCGCGCTTGATGGACTCGATGGTGCCGAACTCCAGGAAGGGCAGCGACTCGCCCGTGCCGTCGTTGAGCTCGGCCTCGAACAGCTCGCGGTAGGCGCAGCCCGCCTCGGCGGATATCACCTGGACCTGCCGGAGGTCATCGGTGGTGATCTTGTCGAACCCGGTCAGCGGGTGGTCGGGCGCGGCGACCACGGTGAGCGGCTCGGAGCCGAGCACCTCGGTCTGCACGCCGGGGTGCTGGGTCTCGGCCTCCATCAGGAAGCCCATGTCGAACATGCCCTGGCGCAGCGCGTGGCAGGTCTCGGCGCAGAGGCTGGGGCGCAGCACGATGTGCAGGGCCGGGTAGCGGTGGTGGAAGAACTCCAGCAAGGGGGGCATCCGGTAGGACGTGATGCTCTCCATCGAACCGATCGTCAGCACTCCCGAGGGCTCCTCCGAGCCCAGGGTCGCACCGCGCGCCTCCCCGGCGAGCGAGAGCATCTGCTCGGCGTACGGCAGGAGCCGCTGGCCGGCCTCGGTGAGCTGGATGCGGCCCCCGAGACGGTCGAAGAGGTCGACCCCGAGCGACATCTCCAGCCCCTTGATCTGGGCCGTGACGCTGGATTGCGCGTACTTCAGTTCCGTCGCCGCCCGGGTGAAGCTGAGCAGCGTCGCCACCTTGTGGAACGTCGCCAGCTGCCGAATGTCCATTGACCCCTCCCGTGGTTCGGCTCACGCCGGATCAATACTCCCTCCACAGGAAATCAAGTGGCCGGTACCGGGCGCCAGAACTCCGGGTTGTCTGATCGAGGACAACCCCCGTCAGCATGGGGACACATCGTCCTCGCCGGGATCGGCCGGAACGACGTCGCCGTCGGGGATCAATCCCTGGCGGCCGATCAGCAATCCCGCCTGGAATCTGCTGGTGGCGCCGAGTTCCTCCATGATTACGGATATGTGGCGACGACATGTACGGGTCGCCATCCCGAGCCGCCGGGCGATCACCTCGTCCTTCAATCCCATGGCCATCAAGCGCAGAATTGACAGCCGCAAGTCCTCCGTGACCTGGTGGTATTCGGCGGTCCGGCCCACGTCGAAGGGCTGGCTGGCCTGCCATATGGACTCGAACGACCGGCACAGATAGGCGACCAGCGTGGGATCGGAGACAATCGCCGCACCCGGCGGTTCCTTTCCCTTCCGCTCCTTCGGTATGAACGCGAGTTTGCGGTCGTAGATGATCAGCCGCTCGGAGAGCTCCTCGGCGGTACGGACCTCGGCGCCCCCCTCGCATATCTGCCGCACGTAGGTGCGGGTGGCGAGGCTGGTGCGGGCGGTGTGCTGGTAGAGCGTGCGGATGCGGATCCCGCGGCGCCGCATCTCCAGGGTCTGCACCAGGTCCTGCTCGAGGAGTTCGGCGCTGCGGCCGCCGCCGGGCTGCAGGCTCATCCGCTCCTCGGTGCAGCGGCGCCGCGCCAGGTCGATCTCCCTGCGCACTTCCTCGAAGTCGTCCAGCACCCTGACCGGCACGTCGTCGGGGGCGGCCCGGTCGCTCGTGCGGTAGACGGCGGACAGCGCCCGTAACTGCCGGTGTATCCCGGCGATCTCCTGCCGGCGGTGGGCGATGGACAGCTCCAGCGGAGTCACCAGTTCCGCTTCCGCGACGTCCGGGTCGAGCGCCACGACGGAGCGGCCGGCGCCGACGCGGCCGAGCAGCCGCAGCTCCTCCAGGGTCTTGCGCGCCTCGGCGACCAGGTCGACGTCGACGCCCAGCTCGGCGGCGATCTCGTCATCCCTGAAGGCACCGGCTCGCAGAGCGCATTCGTATGCATCAACAGCAAGGTCGTCCAACAGGCGATGCTCGTCCACCGATCACCCACCCCATGCCCGTTTTGCCGCTATCCACTTGTTGCCGCTCCATCATAGGACACTTCCGGCGGGTCGAACTCGATCTCCGGAACTGACACCTTGTTCTGGTGCCCACAAAGGGCGCGGCAGACAAGCGATGTGGGGGGATCCACGATGGTGAGCACTCGTCATTTACTCGCCCGGGGCTTCGCGGTGATCGTCCTGGCGACCGGAGTTGTTTACTCCGCCGCTCCGGGGACCGCGGTCGTTTCCGGCGACGGCCCGCGGAACGTGACGCTGGCGGATGACAAGTGGGACGAGGCTCCGATCGGTGGCGCCGACACGCATTCGGCCGGCGACCACCACGCCTGATTCGTCACGGTAATTGGTTGAAGGAGAAAACATGTCGTCGAATGACCCCATGACCACGCCCCCGGGCGGCCCGGAAGAGGAATCCGGCACTCTGCACTGGCCGCGGCGGCGCTAGCCGCCGCCCCGGCCGGGCCCCCGGCCGGGCCCGGCTGCTCAGTGGTGCACGCGGCGGTCGCCCGGGGTGACCCGGTACCTGATGTCCCACAGGTTGCGCCGGACGTACGTGCGCTGGAGCCAGCGGTCCCGGCCGTCGTAGCGGGCGGTGAACCGCGAGCGGGCGTGCACGCCCTTGCGGTTGTTGACCAGCAGGGCCGTGCCCGGTTCGAGCCGTACGGCGTGCGCCGACGCGCGGCAGGCCTCCTGCAGCAGTTCCAGGGCCGCCGCGGCCCCGCGGGTGAGCGGGCGCACGCCGTTGGCCGAGACGGCGATCCCGGGGAAGTCCCGGGAGCCGCTGACGATCGGCACCGGGTCCGACAGGACCTCCGCACCGCCCGCGACATCGCGGGTGTAGCTGCCCGGCGCGTTGAGCCGGAACAGCGGACTGCGCAGCGTCTCCAGCGCGCCGTCCGCCAGCTGCCCGCAGATGTCGCGGGCGTCCGCGTAGTAGGTGGCGGCCGTCCCGGAGGGGTCGCCGCGCAGGCAGTTGAGGACCAGGAAGTCCGGGTTGGCCACGTCCCAGCGCCCGGCCGGGTCGTGGGTGATGTCGCTGTGGAAGTTGAGGAAGACGGCGGAGCCCTGGTTGGTCTGGGTGCTCTCGCCGCCCGGGACCGGCACCACGTCGTGGATCAGCCGCCCCTCCTTCTCTGTGAGCACCCCGACCGGCTCGCCCAGCAGCCCCGACAGGCCCAGCAGTACCCCCTCGGCGACGAAGCCGCGCTTGGCGCGGCTGGGGCCGCCGTCCACCGGGGTGGGCGGCAGCTCCGGGTCCACGGGCAGGTTGCGCACCAGGGCGACGCCGGGGGTGTCGACGTGGCGGCCGAAGTCCAGGACGCGCTGCAGCAGTGCGGTGGGCAGCGCGGCGAAGATCCGGTGGTAGCGGGTCATCGCCCGGTCGATGTCCCGCGCCGGGTCGGGGAGCGCCGCGAGCCGCTCCCCGATGTCGTCCCGTACCGCGTCGGGCAGTTCCAGCTCCGCGAAGGTGTCCTGCACGGCTCACACTCCTACAAGGCGGGCGTCGGGGGCACCGGCGGGGGCCGCGAAGTCCAGCCGGTCGTGCAGCCGTTGCGCGAGGTCCAGGGCGTCCTCGGCGCTCTCGGCGATGTGGGTGGTGACCTTGCTGCCGCGCACCTCCGCCACCGGCACGCCCACCCGGCGGCCCGGGGTGACGCCCTGCCGCAGCTGGACGGCCTCCAGGTCGACGAAGCCGCCGATGACGGCCACGCGGGGTTCGCCGGTGAGCCGCACGGTGTCGATGCCGGCCACGTGGAAGGCGTTGTGCGCGGCGTCGGCGTGGGCGTCGTCGGGGAAGTCCAGCACCACCGAGCGCCGGTCGAGGACGACGGCGGCCATCTGGTTGCCGACCGCGCTGATCCGGGTGCCCGGGGAGTACGGGGCCCGGTTGTAGCGCAGCACGATCTCGATGCGGTGCCGCAGCGCGAGCTGGACGGCGCGGCGGTGCAGCACCTTCGCCCCGTACAGCGACATCAGGGCGGCCATGTTGTACGAGACCTGCGGCAGCAGGCGGGCCCCGGTGACCAGGTGCGGGTCGGAGGTGTAGATGCCGTCGACGTCGGAGTGGATCTCGCAGACGTGGCTCTCCACCGCGCGGGCGACGGCCAGCGCCGACAGGTCCGAGCTGTTCTTGCCCAGCCACGTGGGCCGGCCCTGGCCGTCGACGGCCTGGCCGCCGGGGACGACGACGACCTCGTGCCGCTCGAGCGCCCTGCGCAGCGGGCCGGGGTCGGTGCTGACCACCCGGGCCCACAGGAAGGAGGAGTTGGTGACCAGCCCGACCTGGTGCCCGGCGAGCACGGTGGCGCTGCGGCCCGCCCGGTGCAGGGCGCTGGCCAGCAGGTGGGCGCTGAGCAGGTCGCCGGTGCAGAGCATGCCCGCGGCGGTGGCGTCCTCGGGGCGGAGGTTGACCTCGTGCAGGCGGCCGCGCAGCCCCTCGGTCTCGCCCTGCATCGCGCTGACCACCACGGCCAGCGGCCGGCCCTCGCGGCGTATGCGCTCGTCCAGGCCGGCGGCGAGGTCGTGGTACGCGGCGGGGGTGCGGAAGGTGGACCCGCCGAACTTCAGTACCGCCGGGGCCGTCATCGCGCGCCTCCCGCCAGGAAGCCGCGGCCCAGGGCGTACTCGGCGATCTGGACGGCGTTCAGGGCCGCGCCGACCCGCAGGTTGTCCGAGACCAGCCACATCCAGAAGCCCCGCGGGTTGTGCGGGGCGACCCTGATCCGCCCGATGTGGACGTGGTCGGGGTGCCCGGCGGTGAGCGGGGTCGGGAAGCCGCCCGGGTGCTCCCGGTCGTGGACGGTGACCTCGGGCAGCCGGGCCAGCAGCGCGACGAGCTCCCCGCGGTCCACGGGTGCGCCCGCCTCCACCCAGACCGCCTCGGAGTGGGAGTTGACCACGGGCACCCGCACGCAGGTGGCGGTCAGGTCAAGGTGCGGGAGCCCGAGGATCTTGCGGGACTCCTGGAGCATCTTCTGCTCCTCCAGGGTGAAGCCGTCGTCCAGCAGCCGGTCGATGGAGGGGACGACGTTGAAGGCGAGGGCGGGACGGAAGCGCTCGGAGGGCAGGTCGGCGTCGGGGTCGCGCAGCGCCACCTCGCTGCCCTCCAGGAGTTCCTCGATGCCCTGGTGGCCCTGGCCGGAGGCGGCCTGGTAGGTGCTGACGACCACCTGGCGGACCCCCCAGCGGCGCTGCACCGGCAGCAGGGCGCGGACCAGCGGGATGGTGGAGCAGTTGGGGTTGGCGACGATCCCGCCGCCCGGGCGGCGGTGCAGTTCCGCGGCGTTGACCTGCGGCACCACGAGCGGGGTGTCGGGGTCCATGCGGAAGGCGTTGGTGTTGTCGATCACCAGGGCGCCCTGGGCGACGGCGGACTTGGCCCACTTGTCGCTGACCGCCGTGCCGGCCGAGAAGAACGCGATGTCGGCCCGCCCGAAGTCGAAGTCCTCCAGGGCGACGACCTCGCGGGCGCGCCCGTCGACCGCCACGTGGCGGCCCGCGCTGCGCGCCGAGGCGACGAGGTGCACCTCGCGGTAGCGCAGTCCGCGTTCCTCGATCAGTTCGATGAGGGTGCTGCCCACGGCCCCCGTCGCGCCGACGATGGCGATGCGCGGGGCGGCGGGATCGGTAACGAGGGTCATCGGGGATCTCCGATCTGGACGAGCCCGGCCGCGGGTGCCGTGGCTTCCGGTCCGGTGCCGCCGGCCGCGGCGGGACGACGGCGCCGCGGCAGCAGCGGCCAGCCGAGGTTGACGCCGAGTCCCGCCGCGGCGATCAGCGGCACTCCGAGGGCCTGCACCGGCCCGACGCGGTGCCCGTAGACCGCGAGGTCCACCAGGATCGCGACGGCCGGGTAGACGAACGACAGCACCGCGATGCGGTCGGTGGACAGCTTCCGGTACGAGGAGTAGAGCAGGACGTACATCAGGCAGGTGTGGATCACGCCGAGGCCGACCAGCCAGCCCCAGCGCGCGCCCAGCCCGGCGGTCTCGCCGAGCCGGGCGAACGGCAGCAGCAGCGGGATGCCGACCAGGACCTGGATCAGCGCGGTCAGTTGCGGGCGGACGGTGGTGAGCCGCTTGGCGATCACGGTGGCGAAGGCGTACAGCAGGGCCGCCGCCAGCGCCTCGGCGATGCCGAGCGGCCGGCCGCCCCCGCCGGGGCCGGCCCCCGGCGGGCCCGCGACGAGCAGCACCCCGGCGAAGGCCAGCACGATCCAGCCGGCCCGGTGCCGGTCGAGCCGTTCCCGGAACAGCGCGACGCCCAGCAGCACCACGTAGAAGGGCTGGGTGTGGTAGACGACGGTGGCCACCGAGATCGAGGTGCGGCGGTAGGCGTCGAAGAGCAGCACCCAGTTGAGGACGATGCACACCCCGCCGAGCGCGGCGAGCGCGAAGGTGCGGCGGGTCAGCCCGGTGTTCCTGAGGTGGCCCCGCAGCAGGCAGTAGGCGGCCAGTGCGACCGCCCCGAAGACGCAGCGGAAGAGCACCACGGTGGTGGAGGAGACCCCGGACTCCAGGACGAAGACGCCGAGGGTGCCGGAGAGCCCCATGGCCGCGGTGAGTTCGAGGGCGCCCCGGCGCGCCCGTGCGGCGGGTGTGGCGTCACTGCTCATGCGCTGTCGGCTCCTTCCGCGGCGGACGGGGGTCAGTGCAGGGGGACGGCGTAGTGCAGCCCGCCCCTGGTCCACAGTTCGTTGGGGCCGCGCGGCACGTCGAGGCCGGACGCGGCGCCCAGGTTGCGCTCGTAGACGTCGGCGTAGCTGCCGACGGCGGCCAGCACGCGGGCGGCCCAGCCCTCGTCCAGTCCGACCGCGGGGCCGTGCGGGCCGGCCAGCGCGGCGGCCCTGCCGGTGCCCTCGTGCTCGGCGGCGGGCAGCAGTTGCAGCACCCAGCGGACCAGCCGGAACCAGTGCGGGTCCGCGTCGCGGACGGCGGCCGCCATCGGCTCGCGGGAGATCGAGGCGGGCAGGATGCGGTGGGCCCGCGGGTCGGGCAGTCCGGCGCGGGCCCCGGCCAGGGCGATGCGGTCCAGGACGTAGGCGGCGCAGTCGCCGGAGGCGTACGCGGCCAGCGCGCCCGCGGGGTCGTCGAAGCCGACCGGGACGGTGGTCAGGCCGCGCGGGCCGTACCAGGCGGCGAGGTTGACCGGGGTGGTGCAGCCGGTGTGGACGGCGAGCCGCCGCCCCGCGAGCCGGGCCGGGTCGTCGACGCCGTCGGCGGCGCGCACCAGGAAGCCCTCGCCGTCGTAGGCGGTGATCCCGGCGAAGAGCACCGGGTGGGCGGCCTCCCGGCCCAGTGTCCAGGTGAGGTTGCACACCGTCAGGTCGGCCTCGTCCGCGGCGAGCACGGACAGCCGGTCGGCGGCCCGCACGGGGCGCCAGTCGACGGCTTCCGGGTCGTGGAGGACGGCCGCCGCCACGGCGCGGGCGATGTCGGTGTCCAGCCCGGTCCAGCGGCCGTCGGCGGTGCGCAGGGACAGCCCGCGGATGCCCAGGGAGACGGCGGCGCGCAGGACGCCGCGGGCGCGGACGGCGTCCAGGGTCGCCGGCGTCGTGCGCGCGGGGGCGGTCATGAGGCGTACCCGTGGAGCGGGCGGGCGGTGCCGGTGAGGTCCTCGCGGTCGTAGCGGCGCTCGTTGAAGGAGAGCATCTCGCCCAGGCCGCGTGCGGTGAGCGGGGTGACGGGCGCCGCGGGGCCGCCGGCCGGGCCGGTGGTCACCGGCATCGCGCCGGCCTCGGTCCAGCGGAGCATGCCGTACGGGTCGACGGCGGCGCGGGCGCGGCCGGCGTTGCCGGGGTGCAGGCAGTACGGCACGTCGAGGACGCCGCGGGCGAAGGCCGCGACGAGGGCTTCGCCGACGGTGTCCGCGAGGGCGAGGGTGGCGTCGACGAGGGTCCCGGCCTCCTCGTACAAGCCGGTGGCGGTGGGCCGGGGCCCGGCGGCGGCGTCGGGGCGGGCGGCCGCTTCCGCGACGGCGTGCGCGAACTCCAGGGCCTCGACGTTCTCCTCGACGGTGGGGATGCGGCGGGACTCGGCGGGCGTCTTGACCACCAGCCGCTCCGCGCCGCCGCGCACCGCGAGCCGGACGCTGTGCTCCAGCAGCCGGTAGGAGCCGATCGGGGTGCGCGGGAAGACGCCCATGTAGGTGTAGAGCACGACGTGCCGGTCGGTGCCGGGCAGCCGTTCCGCGGCCAGCCGGCGCAGCGCGGCCAGGGCCTCCAGGTCCTGGCCGGGGTGGACCTGCTGGGCGTAGCTGAGCGAGATGCCGGTCAGCCCGTGCTCGCGGAAGAACATCCCCTCCAGCACGCTGAGGGCCACCAGCAGCGATGGCGGGCACAGTTGGCCGAGCATGCAGCCGCCGAAGGTCTCCAGGTGCGGGGGGACGGGCTGCCCGGCCAGGAGTTCGCAGCCGGCCCGCCACTCGCGGACCGCCGCCGCGAGCGGGGTGCGGCTGTAGGGCAGGCAGTACGAGACGGGGCCGCCCTCGGTGGCGTCGATCCCGGCCGCGGCCACGGCGCGCAGCAGGCGCAGCGGCAGGGCGGTGCCGTGGCGGAGCTGCACGGGGAAGTCGGGGGCGGCGGTCTCCGCCAGCAACCGCCGTACGGCGGCGGGCCCGTGGGCGAGCAGCGGGAAGCCGTTGAGGTCGGCGGCGCGGTCGCGCAGGGCGCGGCGGGCGGCGGCGTAGTCGTGGCAGCGGGTGTAGCTGTCGAGGGTGATGGTGCCGGCCGTGGTGGCGCGGGCCCCGCGGACGGCGCGCAGTCCGGCCCGCATCCGGCCGAGGTCGCCGAAGCCCATGCGGGGCTGGACGACCAGCCGTCCGGCCGCACGGGCCCGGCGGACGAACGCGGAGAAGCGGTCGGCGCTGTGCGGCATCAGGCCACCTCCCCGGGCGCGGTGCGGCGCGGGGCGGAGTCCCGTCCTCGTCGTGGGCCGGCCGGCCGGTCCGGCGCCGCGGCGAGGAGCCGGGCGGGCGACGCGGGACGGGGGTGCCGCCGGCCGGCGGCCGGGAAGGGGACGCCGCCGCCGACGGGGCCCGGGGCGGGCGGGGTGCGCAGGGCCCGCAGGTAGGTCTCGAAGCGGGCGAGTGCGCCGCCGCCGGTGTCGTCGCCGTCGTCGAAGACGGCGTCGTAGCCCGCGGCGGCCAGGCGGGCGGCGGGGCGGGCGTCGTCGCGGCCGTGGACGCCGAGCTTGCCGCCGATCACGACGGGCAGGGCGGCGAGGGACGGTTCGGCGCGCAGGGCACGGATCAGCCGCAGCCCGTCGAGGTGCCCGTGGCCGTTGACGGTGCCGATGACCAGCAGGTCCGGGCGGAGCGCGCGGCAGGCGCCGGCGATCTCCGCGTCGGGGGTGAGGCTGCCGAGGTTGGACACCTCGTGACCGTGCTCCTCCAGCAGCAACTGCAGGAACACCAGGTTCCACATGTGCGCGTCGGAGGAGACACCGGAAACAATGATCCGCCTCCGGGAGGCGGCAGCCATGCCAGTCATTGATTCCCTCGGTAGGAATGTGGAGTGGGCCGGGGAAATCATCCGCGGCGCGCCGCCGGAGGGTCCAGCGGTGCCGGGTGGAAATACCCGAAGGTCGCGATCAGGAATTTCTATCCCGCACTGTCCGGATCGTCCCCGTTCCCGAACAGATCCAGCCGGGCCGCCGCCATGCCCAGTTGGAAGCGGGTCTCCACACCGAGCTTCTCGCACATGCCCGACAGGTAGCGGCGGAGCGTACGGGTGGAGATACCCAGCCGCCGGGAAATGAATTCATCCGACCTACCGAGTTCCAGCTGGCGCAAAATGGCCACCTCGACGTCCTCGAAGACGTCGCCGTCGAAATCGCCGCCGACCGGTTTCGCGTGCTCCCAGATGTGGTCGAATATCACTTCGAGAAACGAGACCACGGTCGGGTCGCGGAAGAGCGCCGCACCGCCGCCCTTTCCGGTGGACACCAGTGCCACGACGCCGTCCAGCAGGATCATCCGGCCGGGGATGACCGCCGCGGTGCGCAACTGGGCGCCCAGGTCGCCCAGTCGTGTCATGTGCCGCAGCGCCTCCCGCTGCCGCCGGGCGGTGTGCGGCACCACGGTCCGGTAGCGCACGCCCCGGTCGAGCAGGTCCCGGTCCAGGTCGAGGGCGGCCCGCAGGGTCTGCGGGCCGCCGAGGGTGGGGTGGGCGGTGAGCACGCGGTGCCGGACCTGTGAGGACAGGTCGGAGAGCCGGTGCCGTACCGCGTCGCCGTCGGTGAGCAGTTCGGTGGTGGTGCCGGCCAGCCGCTGCCGCTGGTGGGCGTCGTACAGGGCGCCGAGCGGGCCCAGGTCGCGCCGGGTGGTGTCGATCTGGCGCAGCAGCTGGTGCGCCTGCAGGCTGAGGGAGGCGGTGAGTTCGGCCGCCGCCAGGCCTGGCGAGACGACCTCGTAGCGGCAGGGACCGTCCGGGTGCAGCAGCCGGTGCGCCATCAGCCGCTTGACCGACTCGTCGAACTCCTCCGTCGGCAGACCGAGTTCGGAGGCGCAGTGGCCGGCGTCCGGCGACACCTGCAGCAGGTGCCGGTAGACGCCGACGTCCTGGGATGTGAGCTCCTGGTCCGACACGGCGGCTCCCCTTTGCTGGTCGTGCTGCTCACATGGCGAAGTGGCGCTCCAGGAAGTCGGTGGCCACGTCGCCCCGGCGGAACTCGGGGTGGCCGAGGATCTCCTGGTGCAACGGGATCGTGGTGTGCACGCCGGGCCCGGAGACCTCGAACTCCGACAGCGCGCGCAGGGTGCGCTCGATGCAGCTGCCGCGGTCGGGACCCCAGACGATCAGCTTCCCGATCATCGAGTCGTAGTACGGGCTGACGCGCGCGCCGGGGACGTAGTCGGTGTCCACCCGGACCCACGGGCCGCCGGGGACGCGGTAGCGCTCCAGCAGTCCGGGGGTGGGGGCGAAGGACCTGGCCGGGTCCTCGGCGTTGACGCGGCACTCGATGGCGTGGCCGCGGATCTCGACGTCCTCCTGCTTGACCGACAGCGGGCTGCCGGAGGCGACCCGCAGCTGCTCGCCGACCAGGTCGACGCCGGTGACCAGCTCGGTGACCGGGTGCTCGACCTGGATGCGCGCGTTCATCTCCATGAACCAGAAGACGTCCTCGCCGCCGTCACCCGCCCCGTCACCGGCCTCCAGCAGGAACTCCACGGTGCCCGCGCCCCGGTAGCCCACCGCGCGGGCACCGGCCAGGGCGGCCGCGCCCAGCCGCTCGCGCAGCTGCGGGGAGACGCCGGCCGAGGGGGACTCCTCGACGAGCTTCTGGTGGCGGCGCTGCACCGAGCAGTCGCGCTCGCCCAGGTGCACGGCGCCGTCGAAGTCGTCGCAGACGACCTGGATCTCGATGTGCCGGGTCTTCTCCAGGTAGCGCTCCATGTAGACGGCGCTGTTCTTGAAGACGGCCTGCGCGCTGGCCCGGGTGGCGGTGTAGGCGTCCCGGAGGTCCTGGGGGCGCCGCACCACCGTGATGCCGCGGCCTCCCCCGCCCGCCGCGGCCTTGATGATGACCGGGTAGCCGATCTCGGCGGCGACCGCCTCGGCGGCCTCCACCGAGTCGACCGGCTCGATGGTGCCCGGCAGCAGCGGGAGTCCGGCCTCGGTCATCAGTCTGCGGGCGGTGGCCTTGTCGCCGACGTTCTCCATGACGTCCGGCGGCGGGCCGATGAAGGTGATGCCGTCGTCGGCGCAGATCTCGGCGAAGTAGGGGTCCTCGGAGAGGAATCCGTAGCCGGGGTGGATGGCCTCGGCGCCGGTCTTGACGGCGGCGCCGATGATGTTGGGGATGTTGAGGTAGCTGCGGGCGGGCGCGCCGGGGCCGATGTGCACGGCCTCGTCCGCGGCCGCGACGAACCGCGCGTCGGCGTCGGGGGTGGAGTACACGGCCACCGTGCGCACGCCGAGGTCGCGGCAGGAGCGGATGACGCGCAGCGCGATCTCCCCGCGGTTGGCGACGAGCACCTTGTCGAACACGGTTGTGCCCTCTCAGTCGACGGGGACGAGGTCGATCAGCGGCTGGGCGTACTCGACGACCTCGCCGTCCTGGACGTGGATCGCGTGCACCCGGCCCCGGGTCTCGGCGGTGATCGAGTTGAGCAGCTTCATCGCCTCGATGATGGCCAGTTGCCGGCCCGGCTCGACGACGTCGCCGACCCGTACGAAGGGCTCGGCGCCGGGCGAGGACGCCTGGTAGAAGGTGCCGACCAGCGGCGCGGTGACGCTGACCAGCCCGGCGGGCGGGGCCTGCGTCCCGGCGTCGGCCGGCGCGGCGGGAGCCGGTGCGGGGGCGGCCGGCGGCGCGGGGGCCGCCGGTACCGGAGCGGCGACGGGGGCGGCGACCGCGGCGGACTCCCACTCGACGTCCACGCTGAGCCCGCCGGCCCGCAGGGTGATCCGCCTCAGGGTGCCGGGCAGTTCACCGGCGAGCAGCCGGGTCTGCGCCCGCAGCTCCTCCACCGTCGTCACGCCGCCGGCCTCCGGCCCGGTCACGGTGTCCGCGCTGTCCGCGCTGTCCGCGGTGCCCACGCCGTTCGGCGTCGTCGTGGCCTCAGTGCTCGTGCTCATCACGCTTCTCCCAGTCCACTACCGGCTGACGTTCGGGGTGCCCGAAGCGGTCGAACCTGTCCCGGCGCACCTCGACGAGCCGGTCCCCCGGCAGGTCGAGCAGCGGGGCCAGCGCCCGTACCAGGGCGGTCTTGACGTTGAGCGCCGTCGGGTACGGCGCGGTGTGCGCGCCGTCCGGCGGCTCGGGCACGATGGCGTCCACCACGCCGAGGCGCAGCAGGTCCGAGGCCGTGAGCCGGAGGGCGTCGGCGGCCCGGCCGGCCTGCTCGGCGGTGCCGAACAGGATGGTCGAGCAGCCCTCCGGGCTGATCACCGAGTAGTACGCGTTCTGCAGCATCAGCACCGTGTTGGCGACGCCCAGGGCGAGCGCCCCGCCACTGCCGCCCTCGCCGGTGACGACGGAGACCACGGGCACCCGCACCCGCGAGAGTTCGAGGATGCACTCGGCGATGGCCAGGCTCTGGCCGCGCTCCTCCGCCCCGATGCCGGGGAAGGCGCCGGGGGTGTCGACGAAGGCGACGATCGGCAGCCCGAACCGCTCCGCGAGCCGCATCAGCCGCAGCGCCTTGCGGTAGCCCTCGGGGTTGGGCATCCCGAAGTTGCTGCTCACCAGCTCGGCGGTGTCGTGGCCCTTCTGGTGGCCGAGGACGACCACGCTCTGGCCGCCGAGCCGGGCGACCCCGCCGACGAGCGCCCGGTCGTCGGCGAAGGCGCGGTCGCCGTGCAGCGCGACGAAGTCGTCGAAGACGTAGCCGATGTACTCCCGCGTGGTGGGCCGCGAGATGGTGCGGGCCAGCGCCACCGTCTCGCGCGTGCCGCGCACGGCCGGGACGGGTTCGGTGAGCGGCTCGGCGCCCGCCGGCTCGGGGAGTTCGGGCACCGAGGGGCCGAGCAGGGTCAGCAGCCGCGCCAGGTGCTCGCGCTGGTTCTCGCGCGGCACGACCGCGTCGATCATCCCGTGCTCCAGCAGGAACTCCGCGCTCTGGAAGCCGGGCGGCAGCTCCTCGCGGATGGTGTTGCGGATGACCTGCGGCCCGGCGAAGCCGATCAGGCTGCCCGGCTCGGCGAGGATGACGTCGCCGAGCATCGCGAAGGAGGCGCTGGCGCCGCCGAAGGTCGGGTCGGTGTTGAGGTTGATCACCGGCAGTGCCGCCTCGCGCAGGGCGGCGATCCACTGCGAGGTCTTCGCCATCTGCATCAGGGACAGCGCGCCCTCCTGCATGCGGGCGCCACCGGAGGCGGCGACCAGCAGCAGCGGCAGCCGCTCGGCGAGCGCGTGCCGGGCGGCGGCGGCGATGGCCTCGCCGACCACCGATCCCATGCTGCCGCCCATGAAGCTGAAGTCCAGGACGGCCGCGACCAGCGGGCGGCCCTCGATCGTCAGGCGCCCGGCGAGGACGGCGTCGTTGCGGCCGGTCCTGGCCTGGGCGTCGCGCAGCCGGTCCCGGTACGGCTTGCTGTCGGTGAAGCCGAGCAGGTCGCGCGGCATGTGGTCGTCGGGGAAGGGGCGGAAGCTGCCCTGGTCGGCGAGCTGCTCGATCCGGGTGTGCGGCGGTATCCGGAAGTGGAACTGGCACTCGGGGCAGACCTTGCGGTTGCGGTCCAGCCGCTTGCCGTAGATGAAGGCGCCGCACGCCCCGCACCTGCGCCACTGGACGTCCTGGCCGGCCCGCACCGGCCCCTGCTGCTGTGTCACGGCGGTGTCCTCCTCCCCTATCCGCGGTCCGTGACCTGCGCGAGCGGCCGTTGCGGCCGGCCGGCGGTGGCCTTCGCGATGCCGAACGGCGGCATGTTGCGGTAGACGGTGTGCATCCGGGCCGGGTCGACGACGTAGGCCTCGTGGTAGATCCCGACGGCGCCGTTGTTGCCGACGGCGCGGTTGAAGCGGGCCCAGGCGGGCCGGTGGGCGGCCTCGGTGTTGCGCGAGTACGCCATCAGGTCGTCCATGCTGGCCCAGTACTGGACCATGATCACGGTGCGGTTGAGCCAGGTGCGCGAGCCCAGGAAGCCGTGCTCCTTCTGCTTGTTGAGCTCGATCAGCATCGGGAACATGGCGAGGAAGGAGGGCACCCAGCGGTGCACCTTCCAGAAGCTGTTGATCCTCATCCCGATGAGGAAGAGGACGGTGCCCTCGGGCGGGTCCGCCACCTGGGGTACGGTCTCGACCTTGCCTGCCACGGGGGCGCTCCTCTCGGATCTGCTCGGCTGGGAACAGGGCGGTGCGGGGCGGTGCGGGCGGAACGGCGTGCGGGGTCAGAACGGGTAACCGCGCGGCGGCTCGCTGCTGGTGAGCGTGTGCCAGCGGGTGAAGGCCTCCAGGCTCGCCCGGCCGCCGAACCCGGAGGCGTTGCCGGAGGCGCCGACGCCCCCGAAGGGCAGCCGGGGGTCGTGGCCGACGGTCTGGTCGCCGACGTGGACGACGCCGCAGCGGATCCGGCGGGCCAGCGCCCGGCCGCGCGCGGCGTCGGAGGTGTAGACGGCGGCGGTCAGCCCGTGGTCGGAGGCGTTGGCCAGGGCCACCGCCTCGCCGTCGTCGGCGAAGGCCGTGACGGTGGCGACCGGGCCGAAGACCTCGGTCCTGAAGATGTCCATCCGCGGGGTGACGTCGGCCAGGACGGTCGGCGGGAAGTACGGCCCCGTGGCCCGGCCCCCGGTGACCAGCCGGGCGCCCTGGGCGACCGCGTTCTCCACGGCGGCGGCGATCGAGGTGAGCTGCCGCTGGTCGATGACCGGCCCGATCTGCGCGTCCTCGCGGTACGGGTCGCCGATCCGCAGCGCCCGCGCGTGCCGGGCGAGCGCCGCGGTGTACTCCGCGGCCACGTCGCGCTGGACGAGGTGGCGGCGGGCGGCCATGCAGATCTGGCCCTGGTGCAGGAAGGAGCCCCAGGAGCCGGCGGAGGCGGCCTGTTCGAGGTCGGCGTCCGGCAGGACGACGAAGGCGTTCTGCCCGCCGAGTTCGAGCACCACCCGCTTCAGCAGGCGGCCGCAGGCCGCGCCGATCTCCCGGCCGGCCTCGGTGGAGCCGGTGAACGAGACCATGGCCACGTCCGGCGCCTGCACCAGGGCCCGGCCGGTCACGGCGTCGCCGTGCACCACCTCCAGCACACCGGCCGGCAGTCCGGCGGCGGCGAGGACCTCGGCCAGGACGCGCCCGCCGGAGAGCGGGGTGTGCGGGTCGGGCTTGAGCAGCACGGTGTTGCCGAGCGCCAGGGCGGGGGCGACCGAGCGCAGGGCCAGCAGCAGCGGGAAGTTCCAGGGCACGATCACGCCGACGACGCCCAGCGGGACCCGCCGCACCTCGCTCCGCCGGGCGGGGTCGGAGCCGGGGCCGTGCGGGGCCTCGGGCTCGCGGGCCAGCTCCGCGGCGTGCCGCAGCTCCCCGGCGCCCGCGTGGACCTCGTAGAAGGCCTTGCCGGGAATCGCCCCGCCCTCACGGACCAGCAGGTCCTGGACCTCCTGGGCGCGTTCGACGAGCACATCGGCGGCGCGCTCCAGCACCGCGGCCCGGTCAGCGGCCGGCAGCGCCGCCCAGCCCGGCGCGGCGGCCGCCGCCCGGCGGGCGGCCGAGGCCACGGCACCGGGGCCGGCGAGCGGGACGCCGCCCAGTTCCTCGCCGGTGATGATCTCGCGGCTGACCAGCAGCCCGGTCTCGGTCGCTGTGCTCACCTGCGTACCTCGGTCTCGTCGTCGGTGGGGGCGGCGGGGTGCTCGCGGCGGGTCAGCACCGCGAAGGCGGTGACCCGGCCGGCGCCGGCGGTGACGGTCACGTTGACGTCGCCGCTGAGCACGGTCTCGGCGAAGCGGGCGAGTTCGCCCTTGAACAGCAGGGTCCAGGGCCCGCCCTCGGGGCCCCGTACGTCGATGTCGCCCCAGCGGCCGCCCACCCTGGGCGGCGCGGCCAGGGCGCGGAGCGCGGCCTGCCGCAGCGACCAGCCGACCGGGCAGGCGCCGCCGGCCGGCAGCCGCAGCGCCTCGGGGCCGTGCCAGGCCACCAGTCTGCGGAAGGTGTCCACGTGGACGTCGCAACTGCCCACCCGGACCACGGTCCTGGTCCGCCCGGCCGGCCGCGCCGCTCCCTCAGGCACGGACCGGCCGCCCTTCGGCCAGCATGTGCTCGACCATCGTGACGAGGTTTCCGGCGGTCAGCCGTTCCAGCATCCGGTCGAGGGTGAGTTTCCCCGCCCAGACCTCCGGATCGAGTTGCGGCATGACGACCGCCAGCCTTTCCAGACCGCGCCGGGCGATGGTTCCGTTCGCGTCGCAGAATTCCTCGTCCGGGACGTCGCCTTGGAGGTACCGGCCGCATTTCTCGACGGAGAGCACCACCGGGACGCAGCATTCGATCCGGAAGAACACGTCGAGCAGGTCGAGCGATTCCAGGCCGAGGTCGGCGGCGAAGGCGAGATCGGGGTGGTACTTCTCCGGTTCGATTCCCGTCGCCTCGACGACGACGGACCGCACCAATTCCTCGACGTCATAGCGAGGCATGCGCATCACTCCCATCCGGTGGCTCGGCCGGCCGCGGCTTCGGGGCCGTCCCCCACCAGATCCACCGGCCGCCCCGGACCGGACACGTCCCCCGCCGGGCACCGCCCGCAGGGCGACGCCGCGGACGGCGGCACGGGCTCGCCCTCCTCGGCCGCGGCCAGCGCGCGGCGCAGTCTGCGCAGGCAGCGGGTGCGGATGGGGCCGACCGAGCCCAGCGACATCGACAGCGCCGAGGAGATCTCCTCGTACGAGGCCGGCGGGTCCTCCAGGGCCATCAGCAGCACGCCGCGGCACTGGTCCGACAGGCCGTCGATGGCCCGCAGGACCTCCTTCTTGCGGTGCGCCCGCAGGGTGATCTGCTCGGGGCTCTCGTGGTGGCCGGACAGCACCTCGAGGGTTTCGCTGTCCCCCACCATGACGAGCCGCTTCCCCCGTGTGACCACTTTGAGGGATTCACGCCTCGCCACGGTGGCGAGCCAGTCACCGATCCGGTCCGGGTCGCGGATGCGGTCCACGTTCTGCACCAGCCGGAACCAGGTGAGCTGCCGTACGTCCTCGGCGTCCACGTCGTTCATCCGGTGGCTCCGGATGACGGACCAGACGAGCCGGCCGAATCGCTCGACCATTTCGTCCCAGGCCGTTTGTTCCCCTCGCACACACCCCGCCAGAAGCTCCGCATTCCCCTTCCGGGTCATTGGGATTCCTCCGTCCGGAAATCGCCGGTCCTTCGACGGGTGCGTATTCCATGCAACCCGGCGCGGGGGTTTTCGGGCAAGCCGCGGCCGCTGTCAGCAAGCGGTCCGGCCGCACCTGGACAGCGGCGCGCGGGGCGCCGTGTCCGGGCCGGGTGCGTACGTACGTCAGGCGGCCGAGGCCGCGGGGGCCGGGGCCGTGTCGGGCTCGGGTCCGGCGGTGCGCTCGCGGGCCGAGACGCCGAGGCTGACCACGGCGCAGACGGCCGCGAGGGCGGCGGTGAGGTACCAGTTGAGCCCGGGGACACCGGTGTTGCGGGCCAGGTCGAACAGGGCGCCCGCGACCAGCGTGCCGGCCATGTTGCCGAAGCTGCGGAAGAAGTGCATGGCGCCCATCGCCCGCGCCAGCCGGTCCGCCGGGATCCGCCTGGTGACCCACAGGTCGAACGAGGGCGTGAAGAGGATGTCCCCGAAGACCACCACGAAGCAGCCGGCCACGACCCACAGCACGTTCCGACCCGCGCCGAACATGACGAACGCCAGCGCCATCGCGCCGAACGCGACCGCCATGACCTGCCCCGGACGGAAGTGCTTGATCATGAACCGGAAGGCCGGGTACTGCAGCGCCATCAGCGTGATGCCGCTGATCCAGAACGGCGCCGAGACGGGCAGCCCCTTGACGTACTCCGCCATGAACAGCGGCATGCCGACCAGGAAGCTGATGGACATGATCCAGAACAGGCTGGACAGGAAGAAGTAGCGCGTGCCCGCGCCCGCCTTCAGGCCCTTCAGGACCGCGAAGTTGACCAGCGGGGTCGCCGCGGCGGCCGCCCGGTCCCGCTCCCCGTCGCGCGGGATGACGAAGACCGCGGCCAGGCAGTAGCCCGCGAAGAGCGCGAAGACCACCCCGAACAGCACCCGCATGTCGGCCCACAGGAACAGGCCGCCGACGACCGCGCCGGCGATGACACCGGTCTGGCAGGCCATCTGGAAGTACGAGAAGGCCTTGGTGCGGTGCTCCTCGGGCAGCGCGCCGAGGATGTTCTTCAGGCCCGGGAAGGACATGCCCGACCCGAAGCCGACGAAGAAGGCGCACAGGCCGTACGCCACGAGCCCGTCCGCGAAGCCCATCAGGCCGAGCGCGACGGCCTCCAGGGCGATGCCCGCGACGACGCTGCCGCGGGTGCCGAGGCGGACGCCCAGTCCCTCGTAGAAGAACGTGGACGACAGCCGGCCCACGTAGGTCAGGAACATCACGAACCCGGCCCAGAAACCGCTGTACTCGACCCCCAGGGTGGAGACGAGGTGCGGGAAGTAGATGTAGTTGCCGACGTGCGCCAGCGCGATGCCGACGCAGACACCGGCGAGCGTCCTTTTCGCCGTTGCGTTCACGAGTCCGACCTCTCGTCGTGGTGCAGGGCGACCTTCCCTCCTGTGGGAGTCGCCCGCAGGGACCTGATCTCCTGCGCCACGGCCTGGCGGTCGACGACCACGCCTGCCGCGACGGTGAGTTCCGGCAGGGCGGACGGCGGTTCGCCCTTGGCGGCCGCCGGCAGCAGGTTGAAGGTCGCGGGGGCGCCTTCGTGAAGAAGATCCGGCGAGGGTGCCGAGCCGGACACCTCGTCGAAGAAGAGCCGGTTGTCGACGGTGGCGGCGCGCAGCAGGTCGTGCCGCAGCGCGGCCCGCTCGCCCGGGTCGTCGCCGGCGAGCCGGTCCAGCTCCCCGAGCAGGCTGTAGCCGTGGAAGGCGCCGGTGTTGCCGCAGTCGGTGCCGACGAGCATGCGGCGGCGGGACAGGGCCGCGAGGCTGTTGGCGCGCATGGCGGCGAGCGCGGCGGTACGGGTGTCCTGGCAGCCGAAGCGGATGCCGAAGGGCTCCTCGACGCCGGCGGCGAAGTCGAGGTTGGCCGGGTCCTGGGTCTCGCGGAAGCCGGGCCTGCCGTACTCGCGCAGGAAGTCCTCCCGGTCCATGACCATCGGGTACAGCCCGCCGAGGGTGGAGACGAAGCGCGCCCCCTCCAGGTCCCGCCAGTCCTGCGGCGTCAGTTCCAGGTCGCGCACGGGGTGGGCGAAGAGCCGGAAGCCGTAGCCGTACGCCTGCAGGACCTCCGCGCGGGTGTTGCAGTCGAGGATCGCGGGCAGGCCGTGCGCCCCGACCACCCGGGCGACGTGCTCCAGGACGGGCCCCGGCAGCCGGGAGAAGCGCCGGTCCGTGCCGGGCTGTTCGGTGCCGTCGGTGAACATGACCTTGAGGAAGGTCGCGCCGCGTGCCCGGTTCGCGGTGATCAGCGGCTCCAGGTCGTCGCCGGTGCCGAGCATGAAGACCGGCGCGGGGAACTCCACGCCGTGCCCGGTCAGCCCCTCGCCGTCGCGCATGGACGTGGCCGCGTAGCCGCAGTGCGCCAGCCGCGGGTACGGCACCGGGGAGGTGGCGCGACCGGCCTCCCAGGCGTCGGCGACCAGCGGGAAGCCGAACATGTCGACGACGTGCGTGACACCGTGGAAGAGGTACGACAGGGCGGAGATCCGCGCGTCGTCGAGGGAGTCGTCGAAGTTGGCGGGCAGCGCCAGGTGCGCGTGCGCCTCGACGAAGCCCGGCCACAGCTCCGGCTCGCCGCCGGCCCGGACGTCCCGGTCGGCGACCGCCTCGATCCGGGTGAAGACCCCCTCCGCGACCTCCACGTCGTACAGCGTCTCCGGGTCGAGGAGGGGGACGGCGACGCGCCGGAGCGCGCTCACCGGGCGACCTGGACGCAGAGGTCGACGGCGATCCGGTCCAGCGCCGACTCGCAGCGGCCCCGGGCCTCCTCACGGCCGGCGCCGGTGAAGATCACGTGGCCCAGCCAGTCGAAGTTGCTCTTCGACAGCCGCGCGACCGTGGTACCGGGAGCGCGGTAGGTCAGGGCCTCCACGAAGCCCGGCCGCTCGTTGAGGGCGGTGAAGTCCGCCGTGCGCAGGACGCCCTCGACCGGCGAGCCGAACCAGCGGCCGCTCGCGGTGACCGTGCCGGGGAAGGGCAGTTCCGGGGTCTCGCCGAGCGCCTGGCGGATGACCTCCAGGTAGGGGTCCACCCCGCTGGAGATCTTCATCAGCTGCGGCACGATGCCGCCGATCAGCCGTCCGTTGACCTCGCAGAGCACCGGGCCGTCGGCCGAGAGGATGTACTCGGCGTGGATGAAGCCGAAGTCGATGCCGAGGGCGCGCAGCGCCTTCTCGTTCGTCTCGAACAGCTCGTCCTGCAGCGGGTGGCCGCGGAAGTAGGTCGCGCCCATCTCGATGAAGTACGGGAAGCCGCTCAGGCAGCGGTCGGTGATCCCGAGGTTGACGATCTCCCCGCCGGCCAGCACCACGGCCTCCACGGAGACCAGCTCGCCCTCGACGAACTCCTCGACGACGACGTCCGGGATGCGGGTGACGCCCCGCCCGTAGTCGGCGACCTGCGCCAGGTCGGCCAGGTAGGCGGCCAGGTCCTCCTCGCCGGTGAGGTGCAGGACGTGCAGGCTCGCGGTGCCGTCCGAGGGCTTGACCACGCACGGGAAGCCCACCTCGCGGATCGCGGCCTCCACCTCGTCCAGGGCGCGGGCGTGCGCGAAGCGCGGCTGGCGCACGTCGGTGCCGGCCAGGGTGAGCCGGGTACGGTGCTTGTGGCGGGCGTTGAGGGCGCCCTCCACGCTCATCCCGGGCAGGCCGAGGGCGCGGGCCACGGAGGCGGTGTGGACGGTGTGGTACTCGCTGTAGGTCGTCACGCCGTGCACCGGGCTCTGCGCGTTCACCTCCTTCGCCAGCTGCTCCAGCGCGTCGATGGAGAAGGCGGACTCGCTGGTGATCACCCGGCAGCGCGGGTGGGAGAAGGCCGGCTCGGCGAGCGGCGACGCGGCGAGGTAGAAGCCGGGGTCGGCGCTGACCAGGGTCACCTCGTGGCCCAGGGACAGGGCGTTGGCGATGCCGGCGACGCCGTTCGGATTGCACTCGACCATCAGTACGTGCATGAGAACCCCCTCGGTTGGTGCGGGATCGGATTCAGTGCGCGGAGCACGGCGGGCAGGTGGAGGCCGAGCGCGGCCATCACCTCCCCGTGGTCGCCGCCCTCGGCCGGCCAGCCGTGGCCGGCGGCCACGGAGGTGACCTCGCAGGCGGGCAGCAGCAGGGCGAGGGCCTCGGCGACGCCGCCCTCGGTGCGGTGCTCCTCGACGACGACGAAGCGGCGGTGGTGGCGGGCGAGTTCGGCGGCGGCGCGGGAGAGGTGCGCGTGGTCCAGGTACGTGAGGTGCGCGTGCGCGGTGCCGGGGCGTTCCGCGCGGGCGGCCAGCGCCAGCCGGGTCCCCTCCTCGCCGACCGAGACCAGGCACGGCTCGCCGGCGGCACCGGAGCCGTGGTGCTCCCAGGTGACGGTGCCGCCCTCCGCGACGGGCGCCCGCAGGCTCTCGTACGCGGCGTTGCGGCCGGTGCGGATGTAGTGCGGGCGGCCGGAGCGGACCGCGGCGCGCACCACGGAGCGCATCTCGGCCTCCCCGTACGGCGCGGCGATCGTCACGCCGGGGACGCTGCGCAGGACGGCCAGGTCCTCCAGGCAGTGGTGCGTCGTGCCGAACCAGGCCCCGGACACGCCCGCGTACGGGGCGAGCACGGTGACCCCGGCGCGCAGGTACCCGAGGGCCAGCTTCAGGCTCTCGGCGGCGCGCAGCGCGGCGAACGGGGCGAAGGTCGACACGAACGGCTTCCAGCCGGCGGCCGCCAGTCCGGCCGCCATGTCGACCATCGCGGCCTCGGCGATGCCCAGGTTGAAGAACCGCCCGGGGTGGGCCTGCTGGAACGGGTGCCCCTTGCCGCCCAGGTCGGCCTCCAGGCACAGCACCCGGTCGTCCTCGACGGCGAGCGCGGTCAGCTCGGCGCGGTAGGCGTCGCGCCCGGACAGCGTCATCGGATCCCCCGCCTCCCCTCGTCGGCACGCACGGCAACGCCGCCCCCGCGCCCGGGCGGCCCGGTGGGCACGCCCGGGGCGTGGCCGGCGCGGCCGCTGCCGCCTCGGGCTGCGCGCACCGCGGGTGCACCGGGCGGCCCGGACCGCCGGGGCGGGGCGTGGGGGTCTGGGCGGGGTGTGCGGGGCGTCATCGGATCAGTCGCTTCCACTTGGCGGCGCGCGCGGCGTCGATGGTCACGTAGTGCGAGGCGGCCTTGCCCTCGACGGGTGGTACGCCCTTGCCCTTGACCGTGTGGGCGACGACCGCGAGGGGCCGGGTGGCGGCCGAACGGTCGGCGGCGAAGAGGGCCGACAGGGCGGCCAGGTCGTGACCGTCGACCTCGGCGGTGTCGAAGCCGAAGGCCGCGAAGCGGTCCGCAAGGTGGGGCAGGGGCGAGATGTCGGCCACCATCCCGTCGTTCTGGCCGCCGTTGCGGTCCACGACGAGGACGAGGCCGCCGAGTCGCTGGGCGGCGGCGACCTGGCAGGTCTCCCAGACCAGGCCCTCCTGGAGTTCGCCGTCCCCCGCGACGGCGATCGCCTTGCCCGTGCCGCCCCCGAGCCGCTGGGCCAGCGCCCAGCCCGCGGCGTAGGCCACGCCGTGCCCGAGGCTGCCGGTCGGGAACAGCACGCCGGGCACCTTGGGGCCCGGGTGGCCGGTGTAGGGCCGGCCGGCCAGGCCGTAGTGCGGCGCGGGGTCCTCCGGGATCACGCCGGTGACGTGGAGCGCCGCGTACAGGCCGGCCGCGGCGTGGCCCTTGCTCAGGACGACCTGGGTGCCGTCGCCGGCCGTCGTGGCGTGGTCGAGGGCGGCGACGAGGATGTCGAGGACGGACAGGCTCCCGCCCAGGTGGCAGCCGCGGGGGCTCGCCGCCATGTCGACGACGAGTTCGCGGGCGCGGCGGGCCCGTTCGGCGAGCGCCGCGTGCGCGGTCTCCCGTACGGCGGTCGCGGGCGTCATGCCGCACCGCCGGAGGCGAACCAGTGGCGGACGGCGTCGGCGAGGACGCCGCGGGCGCGGCGGTACTCGTCGGCCGGGAGGCGTTCGGCGTCCGTGTGGTCGAGGGCGGCGTCGCCGGGCCCGTAGGCGACCATGGGGACGCCGTGCCAGGTCGTGGCGAGGGTGTTCATGTCGGAGGTGCCCTTCTTGACGACGTGCCGGGGCCGGATGCCGGCCTTGGCGAAGGCCCGGCCGAACGACGCGGCCACGGTGGTGGCGCGGCCGCCCGCGACGCCCGGGGTGGCACGGAGCACCTCGACGGCGAGTCCGTCGCCGGGGGCTTCCAGCGCGAGCGCCGCCTTGCGGACGGTGGCGAGGTCGGCGTCCGGCGGGACGCGGAAGTTGAGCGTGCCGACGGCCCGCTGGGCCTCCCGCGCGTCGTGGGTGCGGACGTCGATGAGGGCGCTGAGCGCGTCGGGCGCGTGGGCGGCGACGGCGGCGCGGATGCCGGCCACGGCGCGCAGCAGCAGGTCGGGGGCGGTGACGGCGCCCATGCCCGCGGAGTGGCCGCTGGCGGCGGTGGCCGTGAGGCGGAGCTTGAACAGACCGAAGTAGCCGAGGGTGAGGGTGCCGGAGCCGCTGGGTTCGCCGATGACGACGGCGTCCGCGGGGTAGTGGTCGCGGGCGTGGAAGGCGCCCTTGGCGGAGGAGACCTCCTCCTCGACGGCGCCGACGACGCGCAGTTGGCCGTCGCCTGGGACGTCGGCCGCGGCCAGCACCTCCAGGAAGGCCGCGAGGCTCCCCTTGGCGTCGACGGTGCCGCGGCCGGAGAGCTCGCCGTCCCGCCAGCCGGCGGGCCAGTGGTGCGGCACGGTGTCGAGGTGGCCGAGGAGCAGCAGGCGGCGCGGTCCGTCGCCGCGGGTGGCGACGAGGTTGCCCGCGGCGTCGACGTGCGCGTCGACGCCGTGGTCGGCGCACCAGTCGCGCAGGTACGCGGCGAGTTCGTGCTCGTCCCCGGAGACGGAGGGGATGCCGGCGGCGCGGCTGAGCAGGGTCAGGTCCTCCGCGGGGGGCGCCGCGCGCCAGAACCGGGTCCAGCCCGCGGGCTCCGCCAGGGTGTGCGGGCCGGTGACGGCGACGTCCCCGGTGCCGTCGAGGGCGAGTTCGGCGGCGCGGACCTTCTGCCGCATGCGGCCGCCCGCGTACCGCGCGGCCTCGCCGGCGTGGGCGTGGCGGAGCGTGGACGCCGGGTCGGCGGGGTCGGTGAGCAGCCCCGCGGTGCCGGTGACCAGGCGGAGGTGGTCGGCGTCGAGGGCGCGCGCGAGGGCGGCGGCCAGCACGTCGGCGTCCACGTTGAGGGGGGCGCCCCCGTCGCGGTCGCGCACCGGCGGCGAGACGCACACCACGTCGTACGCGTCGAGCAGCGCGCGCAGCGCCCTCGTGTCGACGTCCTCGGGGACTCCCGCCCGGTGGTCGCGGACGACCCGGCTGCGGCCCTCGGGCGTGACGGTCTTCAGCGGCCGGTTGGCGCGCCCGCCGACCAGTCCGCCGCGGGCCGCGACGGTGGTGTGGACGGTGCGTCCGAGGTCGCGCAGGCCCGCCTCGACCGCGGGCAGGGTGACCCGCTCGTAGGCGTCGACGATGTGCGTCATCTCCTCGGGCGGGCAGTAGCGCACGGTGTCGCCGCCGGCGAGCCGCAGTTCGGGCATGGCGCGCCCGATCGCGGTGTAGTGCCGCTCGATGCCGACCGCGCCGCCGGCCACGAGCAGCACGCGGGCGCCGCGCGCGACGAGGTCGGACAGCTCGTGGAGGATCGCGCCGCGGGCGAGGGTGGCGCTGCCCACCTTGACGACGTACAGGGGCCGGTACGGGTCCGTCACGGCGCCACCGCCGTCCGGGGCAGGCCCGCGGTCTCGTCGAGTCCGCACAGCAGGTTGACGGCCTGGACGGCTTGGCCCGCGGCGCCCTTGACGAGGTTGTCCAGGGCGGCGACGGCGACGGCCTGGTCGTCCTTGACGACGACGGCGACCTCCGCGACGTTGGAGCCGACGACGGCCTTGAGCATCGGGAAGTCCTGCGGCGCCCTGGGCGCGGGGCGCACCTTGACGAAGGGGCGGCCCTTGTAGGCGCGGGCGTAGGCGCGTTTGACGTCCAGTCCGGTCGTGCCCTCGCGCAGCCGGGCGTAGCCGGTGACGAGGATGCCGCGGGGCACGTCGAGGCTGTGGCTGGTGAAGCGCAGTTCCGGCGTGGTGCCGGTGAGGTCGGCGAGGGCCTGCCGGATCTCGGGGGCGTGCCGGTGCCCGAAGGGCTTGTGGATGCGGAAGTTGCCGGCCCGTTCCGCCGGGTGCTCGCCGCTGTCGCGTCCGCCGCCGGTGGAGCCGGTCTTGGCGTCGACGACGACCTCGGGCAGGGCGAGCCCGTCCGCGAAGAGCGGGTGCAGGGCGTAGACGGACGCGACGGCCATGCAGCCGGGCAGGTTGACGAAGCGGCTCTCGGGGAGTGCCGGGGACAGCTCGGGGATGTAGTACGCGAAGTCCTCGGCGGCCGGGTGCTCGGCGGTGCGCGGGTAGTGGGCGCGGATCTCGCCGGGGTCGCGCAGCCGGAAGTCGCCGGCGACGTTGAGGATCCGCTTGGCGTGCCCGGACAGCAGCGGCAGCAGTCCGGGCAGTGTGCCGGTGGGCAGGCAGCAGATGGCGACGTCGACGTCCGTGCCGGCGTCGGCGAGTTCCCGCAGCGGGCGCAGGGTCAGCCCGGCGGCGCGGGGGTGGTTGCGCAGCCACGGGTGGACGGCGCCGAGCGCGGCGCCCGCGGCGCGCTCGGCGGACAGGAAGGCGAGCTCCACACCGGGGTGGTCCAGCAGCAGCCGGACGACCTCTCCCCCGCTGTAGCCGCTGGCCCCGACGACGGCGACCCGGACCGTGCCGGGCGTGGTGTCAGCCAAGGCGGGCCGCCTTCTCGTAGGGGCGGCGGAAGTCGCCCTCCTGGACGAGCTTGCGGATCGCGTCGGGGCGCCGGGCCACCTTGGCGAAGGCGTCGGCGTAGCGCAGGATGCGCTCGTACTCGACCGGGGAGCGCAGTTCGCGGCAGAGCACGAGCGTGGTGTCGAGCATGTGCCGGACCACCGGGAAGTCCTGCGGGGTGTGGTCGCGCACGGCACCCGGGTTGAGCGTGAAGGGGTGGCCGCCGCCGAAGCCGGCCCGGTGGACGAAGGGCAGGTGGCAGGGGATGGGCGTGTTCTGCCACTCGCGGGCGGGCACGCCCTCGGCGACCAGCAGTTCGTGCACGGCCTCCTTGACCGCGTACGCGGGCAGGTCCGCCAGGCCGACCGCCTCGGGGTGCAGGGTGACCCGGTACATGTTGTAGGCGTGGACGTGGCCGTCCGGCACGTACGGCGGGGTGAACAGGCCGGTACCGGCCAGCGCCTCGCCGAGCAGCGCCGCGTTGCGGGCGCGGACCGCGTCGTAGTACGGGAGCCGCTGCAGCTGGCTCGCGCCGAAGGCGGCGGCGATCCAGGCCATGCCGTAGTCGATGCCGTGCCGCTCCAGGTAGTCCGCGGCCCGGTCGTGGGACTCCCGCCCGGCGAAGAAGGCGATGCCGCCCTCGCCGCCCAGCGGGAAGTTCTTGTCGGCCATGAGGCTCTGCCCCGCGGCGTCCCCGATGGAGCCGGCGACGCGGTCGCCGACGCGGGCGGAGTGGGCGTGCGAGGCGTCCTCGACCAGGGCGAGGCCGCGCCGGTCGGCGAGGGCGCGCAGCGCGGCCACGTCGGCGGGCAGGCCGTGGACGTGGACGGGCATCAGGGCGCGGGTGCGCTCGGTGACGGCCGCCTCGGCCGCGGCCGGGTCCATGCAGTACGTACGCGGGTCGACGTCGACGAAGACGGGGATCGCGTGCGCGGCGACGACGGCCTGCGCGGTGGCGATGAAGGTGAACGCCGGGACGATCACCTCGTCGCCGGGCCGCACCCCGGCACCGACCAGCGCCATGTGGAGGCTGGAGGTGCCGCTGGCGGTGGGCAGGGCGAAGGCCGCGCCCACGTAGGACCGGTAGGCCTCGGCGAAGTCGGCGACGACCTTGTCCGGGTCCTGCCGCTGGGCCAGCAGGAGGTTGAAGACGTCCTCCTTGGTGATGACCGGGAACAGGGTGCGGCGCAGGTCGCCGGGGATGATCGCCTCGCCGCCGAGGGCGGCCAGTTCGGCGGTCACGTCGCCGGGTCGCGGCAGCGGCAGGGGGGCCGCGGGGAAGTCGGTGATCATGAGTCAGCTCCCGGGAGGGCCGGCCGGGCGGCCTGGGTGAGGGCCATCCGGACGCAGGCGGCGACGAGCGGGCTCAGCCGGTAGTTGAACTGCACGCCGGGTACCAGCCGCGGGTCGGCCTCCTCCTGCGTCCACATGGTGCGCAGGTCGTACGCGCCGAAGATCTTGAGGCGTTCGGCGCGCGCCCACACGGCGGGGTCGTCGGTGAGGACCGCGGCGGCCGGGCCGAAGCCGAGGCCGGTGAGGTCGGCGACGAGCACCGGCGCGGTGCCCGCGGCGGCCAGCCGGGTCAGGTCGTGGGCGTTGCCCGGGTCGAGTGCGACCAGGTCGTACGGGGCCGGGCCCGGGGCGGCGGCGTCGGCGGCGACGCCCAGCCAGTCCAGGAACGCGCGTTCCCGGTCGCCGGCGCCGGGCCGGGCGGCGACCCGGTCGCCGTGGCCGATGCCCTGGCCGGCGAGCGCCCCGTGCAGGGCGCCGCTGCGGCTGTTGAACAGCGCCGCCCTGGCCCGGCCGGTGCGCTTGGTGAGCAACCGCTCCAGGCCGGGCAGTTCCCGGTCGCTCTTCTCGATGCTCATCACGACGCCCGAGGTGAGGACCCGGGTGAGCACCGTGGCGGTGTCGAACGCTTCCATGGGTGGGGTTCTCCTCCGTCTGCCGGCTACGCGGCGGGGGCGGCGGACTCGGGCCGGTAGGTCTCGGCGACGTAGTCCGCGAGGTGGCCGGCCACGTCCACGCCGTGCTTGGCGGAGGAGCGGGCGAACTCGGGGTTCGCGTTGACCTCCAGGACCATCAGCTCGCCGGTGGTGCGGTCCTCGACGAGGTCGACCCCGTAGAAGCCCTCGCCGAGCACGTCCACGACCTGGCTGCAGCGCTTCTCCATCTCGCGGGTCACCGGGACCCGTACGACCTCGGCACCGAGGTGGGTGTTGGTGCGCCAGTCCGGCGAGACCCGCCGGATGGCGACGACGGGCGTGCGGCCGACGACCACGACCCGCAGGTCGTGGCCGGGCTTGTCGACGTACCGCTGGACGATGACGGGGAAGAGCTTGCCCGCGGCGTCCGCGGACTCGCGGCCGCCGATCCAGGCCTCGACGCACTCGCCGCTGGTCATCCGGGAGACGCCGCGGCCCCAGGAGCCGCTCACCGGCTTGATGACGGCGGGCAGCCCGACCTGCCCGACCGACTCCCGGACCTGCGCGTAGCTGAACGCGTGGAAGGACTCCGGGTGCGGTACGCCGTGGCGGCCGAAAAGGAGGGCCTGCAGGCCCTTGTCGTTGCAGGTCTCGATCGTCGTCGCGCGATTCAGCGCGGGCACTCCGCTGAATTCCAGCCGGCGCGCGACATTGACGGCCTCGCGGTGCGAGAGATTGCGGATGAGCGCGAGGGCGGGCGGTTTCTTGCGGCCCGTGACCAGACCCGCCAGGTCCTCCAGGAGGACCGGGCGGACGGCGAGCCCCCGTGAACGCAGCGCCTCCAGGAGGAGTTTCTCGTCGGGGCGCAGGACGGTGGCCGACAGCAGCACCTCGAACCCGGCGTCGGACCCGGTCACTCGCCCCAGTCCTCCTCGACCTCGGGCGCGAGCTCGATGCGGGCGCCGGCCTCGGACTTCTCGACGACCTCGTGCTCCTGGCCGCAGGCCGCGCACTCGGTGATCTCGCCCCTCAGCCAGTCCTGCTGGACCGGGATGTCCGTGTCGCACACCAGGCACTGGAGCGCGGCGACAGGAGCAGTCATTTCTCTTTCCTTTCCACTGAATTACCGGGCGGAAAAAGCAACTTCAGAATCCCCTGCCGACAACTCGGCGGTCCAGCCGGATCGGCGCCCTTCTCGTGATACGGCCATCGGGATTCTCAATGACGGAGCGGACCGTCCCGAACGCATGCGGACACGCGGGATTTCCCGTTCCCGCGCAATGGGGAACGGGAAATCACCGCGTGTCCGGAACGGCGTGGACGGCGCTCGCACTGCACCGCGAGCCCGGTGCACCGCGTGTTGTGCACCGCGAGCTCAGTGCACCGCGAGCCGCAGCGCGAAGCCGATGAGCAGCAGACCGGTGACCCGCTCGACGCGGGCCCGCACCCGGGGCCGGCGCAGCACCGCGCCGACCCGGTCGACCACCAGGACGTAGGCGCCGAACCAGGTCACGTACAGCACGGCGAAGACCAGGGAGAGCAGGAGCGCGCGCGGCAGGGCGCTGCCCTGGGAGGGCAGGAACTGCGGGAGGAAGGTCACGAAGAACAGCGCGACCTTCGGGTTGAGCGAGTTGGACAGGAAGCCCTGCCGCAACTGGGCCGCGCCGGCCGGCGGCGATCCGGCGTCCGAAGGCTCCGCGGGGCCGGCACGGCGGGCGGCGCGCAGGGTGGTGAAGCCCAGGTACAGCAGGTAGCCCGCGCCCGCGGTCCGCAGGATCGTGAAGGCGACCGTCGAGGCCGTCAGCAGTGCCGAGACGCCGAGCGCGGCCGAGGCGATGTGCACCCCGAGCCCGAGCACCCCGCCCACCATCGTCAGCAGGCCGCCCGTCCGCCCCGCCGCCAGGGCGTTCCTGGTGATCAGCGCCTGGTCGGGGCCGGGGATCACGATGAGGACGAGCGAGGCGGCGGCGAAGGTCAGCACGACGGCGTCCGCAGCCGGGCGGCGAGCGCGCGGAGCACGACCGCGTTGTGCTCGCGCAGGTAGAAGTGGCCGCCGGGGAAGGTGCGCACGTCCACGGGGGCCGTCGTCAGCTCCTGCCAGGCCGCCAGTTGCTCCTCGCCGACCCGGTCGTCGCGGCCGCCGAAGACGGTCACCGGGACGTCCAGCGGCGGGCGGTCCCGCCACCGGTACGTCTCCACGACCGTGTAGTCCGCGCGCAGCGGCACCGCGACCAGCGCCCGCATCTCGGGCTCGTCGAGCACCTCCCGGGGGATGCCGCCGTGCAGCCGGGAGACCTCCGCCAGCAGTTCGTCGTCCGGCAGCAGGTGCAGCCCCCGAGAGGTGCGCGGCAGGTGGGGCGCCGGGAAGCCGGACAGGACCAGCCGCTCCGGCGGCCGGTGGCCGGCCTCGCGCAGGGCGCAGGTCAGTTCGTACGCGACCAGCGCGCCGAGGCTGTGCCCGAAGAACGTGTACGGGGCGCCGAACTCCACCTGCCCGGCGAGTGCCTCGACCAGGGTCTCCATCGAGGTCAGCGGGGGCTCCCCGAACCGCGAGCCGCGTCCGGGCAGTTGTACGGCGTGCAGCTCGGCGCCGGTCAGGGTGCGCGCCCAGCGGACGTACTCGGCGGCGGAACCGCCGCCGTGAGCGAAGCAGTACAGCTTGGGGGCGCCGGGCCGGGCGGGTCCGCTGACCAGCCAGCGGGCCGAGAGTCGGGTGATCACGGCGACTGCCTCCCCAGGACGGCCGGGCGGGCGACGAGATGGGCCGCGAGGGCGTCGGCCGTCGGGTGGTCGGCGATCGCCTTGGGCGTCGTGTCGATCCCGAGCTCCTCCTCCAGCCGCCCGCACAGGTCGAGGGTGGTGGCCGAGTCGAAGCCCAGCTGGTCCAGCGGCAGTTCCGGGTCGATCTCGTGCGGCGCGACGTCCAGGAGTTCCGCCAGGAAGGCGACGATCCACTCCCGCATCTGCTCGTGCGTCATCGTGTCTCCTCCGTCAGCGGCTCGGACGGGCCGAGCAGCCCCTCCAGGTGGCCGTCGAGCGCCTCCACCGTCGTGTACTGCAGGACCGTGCCGACGGGCACGGTGATCCCGAACGCGGTCCGCAGGCCGGCGACCAGCCGGGCCGCCAGCAGCGAGTCGCCGCCCGCCTCCAGGAAGTCGTCGGCGAGGTCGGCGCTGCCGAGGCCGAGCACCTCGCGCCAGATCTCGACGAGCTTGCGCTGCCGGTCGGTGCGCGGCGGCTTCGCGGGCCGCCCGCGCGCGGCGGTGCGGGCGCCGGCCTTCGCCAGCGCCGCGCGGTCGACCTTGCCGGTGCCGCTGAGCGGCAGCTCCGGCAGGGCGAACAGCTGGGCCGGCACCATGTGGGCGGCCAGGTGACCGGCGGCGAAGTCGCGCAGCGCGTCGGGGGCGAAGCGGCCGCACCGGTCGGGGCCGCGTGCCACGAGGACGTCGAAGCCGACCGAGCCGGGGCCGCCGTCGGCGGGTGTGAGCACGGCGCTGCCGGTGAAGCCCGCGGCGTCGAGTTCGGCCGCCCACTGCGCGCGGTCGAGCAGCGGGTGGGTGGTGCGCAGCTCGGTGTCCTCGAAGGTGTCGAAGCCCTGCTGGAGCCCCATCACCAGGTCGAACCAGGGGTGGAAGGCGGTCTGCTCGACGATCAGCAGGGTCCCGCCGGGTGCGAGCAGCCCCCGCAGGGTGCGCAGCGTACGGCGTACGTGGCGGGTGTCGTGCAGCACGCTCGCTGCGACGATCAGGTCGGCGGAGTGGTCCTCGAAGCCCTGGGTCTGCGGGGGCCCGTCCAGGTCGAGCAGGTCGCAGCGCAGGAAGGGGTACCGCGCGCCCAGGACCTCGCGGGCCCGGTCGGTGAAGTAGCGGGAGATGTCGGTGAACAGGTACTCGGTGGGCGCCGTACGGCCGGCGGGCAGCAGCGGCAGCAGGTGGCGGGTGAGCGAGCCGTAGCCCGCGCCGACCTCCAGCACGCGCAGCGGCCGGTCGTCCGGCCACCCGGCGGCGAGGCGGCGCACCGCCTCGGTGGCGACGGCGTACGTCGGGCCGAAGAGCCGCTCGTAGACGCCGGGGGTGCGGTCGGAGGCGTACAGCTCGGCGGAGTGCACGCTCTGGGTCAGGACCCCGGCGACGTCCCCGGCGAGGGCGAGCATCCAGTCGGTGACGTCCTCGGGGATGCCGAGCACCTCGCGCAGCACGGTGCGGCTGCGGGCGGCGAGCGCGTCCGGGATGCCGTCCGCGGCGGGCGGGTGCGCCGCGGCGGCCCGGGCCAGCCAGCGCCCGTAGCGGGGGGCGACGCCCGCGGCGGCGTTGTCGGGCAGGCCCAGCCGGCGGAAGGCGGTGCCGGCGGCGGTCGCGTAGACCTCGTCCAGCACGTCCCAGGCGGTGCGCAACTCCTGCGGGGAGGGACCGGGGGCGGGCACCTCGGCGGCGGAGCACAGGGCCCGCCAGTCGGCCCCGGCGCGGTCGGGGTCGGCGTGCTCGGTGACGAAGAGCCCGCCGGCCCCGGCGGAGTCCCTGGCCGGGACGACGTAGCCCAGCAGCCGGGCCGCGCCCGCCTCGCCCTCGGCCTTGACCACCACCGCGCTGTCCACGCCCGGGTGCCGGGCGAGGGTCGCCTCGATCTCCCCCAGCTCCACCCGGTGCCCGTTGATCTTGACCTGGCCGTCCCTGCGGCCCAGGAACTCGATGCCGCCGTCCGGCAGGTAGCGGCCGAAGTCACCGGTCCGGTAGAGCCGTTCGCCGCTGACCGGGTGGGTGACGAAGGCGGCGGCGGTGCGCTCGGCGTCGCCCCGGTAACCGCGGGCGAGGCCGTGGCCGCCGATGTACAGCTCGCCGGCCGTCCACACCGGGCAGGGCGCGTACCGCTCGTCGAGGACGTGGAAGGTCTGGTTCCGCAGCGGTTTGCCGTACGGCACGCTCGTCGCGCCCGCCGGGACCTCCTCCACCGGGTGGAAGATCGACCAGATCGACACCTCGGTGGCGCCGCCCAGGCTGACCACCCGGGCGTCCGGCCACAGCGCCCGGATGCGGCCCGGCAGGTCGATGGGGATCCAGTCGCCGCTGAGCAGCACCAGCCGCAGGTCCCGCGGGATGTCCGCGGCGCCGTCCACGGCCTCCAGATGCTCCACCAGCATCTGCATCTGCGCGGGCACCGAGTTCCACACCGTCACCCCGTGCGCGGCCATCACCTCGGCCCAGTGCGCGGGTTCGGCCCGCTGGTCCGGCTCGGGCAGCACCAGGGCGGCGCCCGCGGCGAAGGTGCCGAACAGATCGTGCACGGACAGGTCGAAGCCGAGGTCGGCGAGGCCGAAGAGGCGGTCCGAGGGGCCGATGCCGAAGCGCTCGTTGATGTCGACGACGGTGTTGAGGGCCGCCCGGTGCTCGATCATCACGCCCTTGGGGGTGCCGGTCGAGCCCGAGGTGTAGAGGACGTACGCCAGGTCGGCGGGCTCTGCCGGGCCCTGCGGCGCGGCGGCGTCGCCGGCGGTGCCGGGGGTGCCGGCGGGCGGGCGGGTGAGGACGCGCGGCAGGCCGGCGGGCCACTCCAGCCGGGCGTCCACCCCGGTGTCCGTGACGACCGCGACCGCCCCGGCGTCGGTGAGGATGCGCTCGCGGCGCAGGGCGGGCAGTTGCGGCCCGACCGGGAGGTAGGCGCCGCCCGCCATGAGCACCCCGTAGGCCGCGGCGACCTGGGCGGGGCCCTTGTCGAGGGTGATGCCGACGGTGCGGTCGCGCAGGTCGCCGCCGGGGAGCGCGCCGGCGACGGAGGCGGCCCACGCGGCGAGTTCGCCGTACGTCACGGTGCCGCCGCCGCTGATCACGGCGGGCCGCGCGGGGTGCCGCGCGGCCCGGTCGAGCAGCGCGGAGTGCAGCAGCCCGGACGGCAGTTCACCCTCGGTGGCGTTGGCGGCCTCCCGCGCGGCGAGCTGGTGCGCGGGGAGGGTGATCACCAGCTCCTCGTCCCACGGGGAGTCGTCGGCGGCGAGCCGCGCCACGGCACCGGTGTAGGCCGCGAACATGTCGTCGAGCATGCCCTCGGGGAAGAGCTCCTCGACGGCGTCCCAGGTCAGGTCCAGGCTCCCGGTGATGTCCACGACCTGGTGGTCGAGCCAGACCTGCGGGGTCTGGCTGATCCGGTACGTGATGGAGCCGAAGTGGTCCATCGCCGACGAGACGTCCGCGGCGGTGCCCAGGCCGCTGGTGAAGACGACCGGCATCGTCTCGAAGCCGTTCTGCAGGCCGAGGCGCCGGCGTTCGCGCAGGGCCTGGAGGGCGCTGACGTGGCGGTGCCGCAGGTCCTTGCGCAGCTGCCGCTGGAGCCGGCCGACGCGCTCGGCCAGCGGGACGCCGCCGCCCGCGTCCGTCTCCAGCAGGCAGATGGACGTGAAGTCGCCGACCACCCGGCGCAGATGGGGGTGGACGCCGCGGTGCCCGGCGCCGTCCCCGGCGAGCACCAGCGGGAGCCGGTTGAAGAGGGTGAGGTTGAGGGTGAACCGGCGGGTGCCGCTCCACATCGCCAGGACCTCGGAGAACACGGTGGCCAGCAGCGCGGTCGGGGTGAGGCCGCGCTCCTCGCAGCGCCCCTGCAACCGCTTCCACTCCTCCGGCGGCAGGTGGAACTCGCGGTGCGTGAAGACCGGCTTGTGGACGGCGACCGGCGACTTCGCCAGCGGCAGGTCGGGCGGCGGGGCCAGCGTGGCGGCGCGCGCCGTCCAGTACTCCCGGGACCTGCGGTGCCGCGGCGACTCGTCGCCGCGCTCCAGGGCGAGCGCGTACTCGCGGAAGCCCACCTCGACCGGCGGCAGCTCCCGCTCCTCGTCCTGGCACAGCTGCGCCCACTCGCTGAACAGCACGGTGATGCTGGCCAGGTCGACCATGAGCAGGTCGAGGCTGACGTGCAGCCGGTCGTGGCCGGGAAGCCGGGACATGCGGATGTCGAACAGCGGCCAGTCGGCGGCGGTGTAGACGTGGTGCGACATCTGATCGCGCACCTCGGCCAGGTGCCGTTCCGCCTCCTCCGGCGGTGCGTCGCGCAGGTCGGTGCAGCGGACCTCGTACGCGGGGACCTCGGGCAGGACGCGCTGCCGGCCGTCCTGGCCGACGACGCAGCGCAGCATGCCGTGCCGCGCGACGAGCCGGGTCCAGGCGCGGGAGAGCAGCGCCGGGTCCAGGCGGCGGCCCTCCAGCTCGAAGTAGGCGTGCGGGGCGACGTTGCCGAGCACGAAGTTGGGGCCGCGGCCGACCCAGTACGCGTACTGGATCTCGGTCAGCGGGAAGGGAGCGTTGGCGTCGTCGTTCGCGGTCATCGGGGTGTCCCCTCCGGGAGGAGTTCTGCCATGGCGGAGCGCAGCCGTACCGGCAGCGGCCCCTGGTCGTCCTCGCTGGCGCGGATGGCCACGCCGAGCGCGAACCGGTCCCACACCTGGAGCACCTGCACCTGCCACAGGGGGCGCTCGGGTTCGGGGATCTCGTCGTCGACGACGGCCAGGCCGCCGTCGCGCAGGCGGTGCACGGAGAAGGCGTCGAAGCCCCGGCACATGCCCATGCCGGTGGCCTTGGTGTACGCCTCCTTGGCGACCCAGGAGTCGGCGAAGGCGTGACCGCGCTGGTCCTCGCGGTCGCGCCGCAGCACCTCGTTCTCCAGCGGGGTGAAGACCTTCGGCGCGAACTGCATCGCCTCGGGCCGGGCGGGGGTGGTCTCGGCGTCCACCCCCGCGGTGCGGCCGCGCACGACGATGGCGGCGATCAGCCCGTTGGTGTGGGTGATGTTGAAGTCCAGGCCCCAGTCGGCGCCGTCGACCACGGGCCGGCCGTACTTGCCCTTGCGGAAGCGCCACGAGTCCGGTGGCTCGTCGGTGTAGAGCGACAGGACCTGACGGGACAGCAGCCGGGCGCCGAGGAAGCGGCGCCTGGCGGCGGGGAACAGCAGCCGGTCGTGCCGGGCGCGCTCCTCGTCGGTCAGCAGTTCCAGACCGCCCGTCGCCTCGGCGAACCGGTCCACGTCCTCCTCGGCCAGCAGCCACACGTCGGCGCTGTCGGCGAGCGGGTCGGCGGACGGTACCGCGGTGTCCATGAGCACTGCCTCCATCGGTGGGTCACCAGTTGACGGGGAACGCGCGGAACGAGAAGAGCAGGCCGTCGCGGTGCGCCGCCTCCAGTGCCGCGGCCACCTCGTCGACCTCCTCGGGGCCGGTCACCCGGCGCGTGGGGTGGAACCGCCGCAACAGCCGTTCCAGGCAGAGCAGCAGCACCGCCGGGGAGCGCAGCGGCGGGCTCAGGCTCTCCCGGCCGCGCAGGTGCAGGTGGACGACGGCCGCGGCGGCGGACACCGTGGTGTACTGCTCGGCCAGGTCGAACAGTTCGGCCGACTGGCCGGCGGCCTTGCCGAGGGCGGAGGTCAGCTTGCGGTGCTCCTCGGCGATCCGGTCGAGCTCGCCGGCGAGGGCGTCCGCCGTCGCCGCGCAGGCCGCGAGCCCGGCCGCCTCGCGGCCGCTCCGGGCCGCCGCCGCCCGCCGCAGCTCCGCCACGGCGGCGCGCAGCGTGACCACGGGGTCGTCGACGCCGCGGCTGAACAGCTGCTGGCCGGCGGGCCGGTAGGGCTCCATGGGAGAGGCCGGGTCGAAGAGCGCGGCGACCCTGTCCGCGGCCTCCTCGACCAGCCCCGGCGGCGGGCTGACGGCGGAGGCGAGCAGCGGTCCGAGCTGCAGCGCGATGTTCTTCAGGTTGACCACGGTGTTGCCGTCGGCGAACCCCGCCACGCCGAAGTCGCGCCGCGCCTTCTGGAAGATGCCGTGCCGGGGGTGGTCGCGCAGCCAGTGGCGGGCGCCGAGCACCACGCCCAGCCGGGCGAGCGTGCCCTCCAGCAGGGTGGGCACGAAGTACTTGACCGCCGACGACCAGATGCTGATCTGCGCCGGGGCCGACTGCAGGGCGCGCACCGCGGTGGAGGTCATGGCGTCGGCGATCAGCAGCTCGGCGTAGGACTCCGCGAGCTGCCGCCGCGAGTACGGGATCGCGGCGACCGTCGTGCCGAAGATCTCCCGGGTCGTGGCGAAGTCCAGGGTGGTCCGCAGGGCGGTGTCCACCGCGCTCAGCGCGATCAGGTTGATCAGGACGCGGGCGAACTGCCCCGCCTTCAGCGCGATCTCCAGGCCCTGCCCCTCCCTGCCGACGAGCGCGGAGGACGGTACGAAGCAGTCCCGCAGCCGCACCCCGCTCATGTCCAGCCCGCGCAGGCCGTGCAGGGGCTCGTCGCGCAGCGGCTCGCAGCTGCCCCGGGTCAGGGCGCGCTTGTCCAGGGCGAGGATCGAGTAGCCGCCGGGGCCGCCCTGCGGCGAGGTGCGGGCGAAGAGCATCACGACGTCGGCCTGGGTGGCGTTGCCGATCGTCCACTTCTCGCCGTCGAGCAGCCAGCCGCCCTCGACGGGCCGTGCGGCCAGCTCGCCCGCGAGCACGTCGCTGCCGTGCCGGCGTTCCGACAGGCCCCAGGCCATCTTGCCGCCGGCGCGGACGTGGCCGGCGAAGGCCGTGCGCTGCTCGTCGCTGCCCGCGATCCACAGCGGCATGTAGCTGATGCTGGTGATCACCATGGCGGTGGCGGTGGTGGGGTCGCGGCGGGCGACGAGCCGGAACAGGTGGTAGCCGTCCTGGACGTCGACGGCCTTGCCGCCGTGGGCGGCGGGCACGATCCAGTCGTACAGGCCCCAGGAGGCGAGCAGGTCGACGAACTCGTGCGGGTACGCCTCGCGTTCGTCCAGGTCGAGGACGCGGGCGAACGGCATCGGGCCGGCGGGGTCGTTGGGGTTCCCCAGGTGGTGCTCCAGGCCGGCCATGAGCGCGGGCAGATCGGTCATGTCTCCTCGTCCTCCGGTCCCGGCCGGTCGCACAGCCGTACCGGCAGCGCGGTGAACAGCTCTCCTGCGGCGTCGAGTCGGGTGATCAGCCGGCCCGCGGGCGCGAGGTCCCGGCCGGCGGTGCGCGGGTCGCGGCCCTCGGCCACCGCGAGCAGCAGCGCCGTGACGGCGGTGAGCCATCCGGCGCCGCCGGGCTCCGGCTCGCCGTACAGCCCGCCGCGGTCGCGGTGGTGCCACCAGGCCAGGGCCGCCGTCGCGGCCGCGTACAGCGGACACAGGCGGTCGGCCAGGTCGAGCAGGTCGGGGGCGGTCCGCTGCCGCGGCGCGGCGGCGGCCTCCCGGAAGGTGCCTGCGAGGGACGTCTGCACCCCGGTGACCAGCGTGGCGGCGCGCGTCGCGCCCCTGCGGTGGAGCTCGGCGGCGATGGTGTCGGCGTGCGAGGCGAAGCCGAGCAGGACGTCGTCGCAGGGCCGGGCCCCCAGGTCGAGGGCGGCGGGGTCGAGTTCCGGCAGGGCGGCGCCGCCGAGGCCGAAGAGGGCGGCGAGCCGGCGCTCCCGCCCGGGCTCCGGGTCCCGGGGCGTGGCGTACGCCGGCAGGAACATCGCGACCGCCCGCAGGGTGGCCGGGGCGCTGGTGTCGATGACCTCGACCATGGCGTTGTCCCGGACGGCCTTGTCGAGGACGGCGCCCGGGCCGTCGCCGTCCCGCAGCACCGCGCGGGCGCCCACGAGGGCGCGGGCGCGGGCCGCGCAGTCGGCGGTGAGCCGGGTCGCCACCCGCTTGACGACGGAGGAGGCCAGGCCGAAGGTGCCCGGGGCGAGGTGGGCGTACCGGGCCGCGACCAGCGCGGTCAGGTCGGCGGCGATCAACTCCGCCGCGGCGACGGCCAGTTCCCGCGCCCCGTACGGGGTGTCCGCGACGGGCTCGCCGCCCGTGCGGTGCGCCCGCGCGAACCGCAGCGCGGTGCGCAGCGCGGTGTCCGCGGTCGCCAGGCAGCCCGCGGTGCTCATCAGCCGGACGATCTGCTGGGCCCGCATGGCCGCGGCGAGCCCGGCGCCGGCTCCGCCGACCACCGCCTCCGCGGGCACGGGCACCGCGTCGAAGGCCAGGTCCGCGAAGTCGATCCCCCGCATCCCGGTGGTGCGGCGCGCGGGCAGCCGCCGTACGCGGGCGTCCGCCATGGTCTCCGGGCCCAGCAGCAGCGCCGTGAACGCCGCCGGGCCCCGGTCGGCGGTCCTCGCCACCACGACGACCGCGTCGGCGCTCGCACCGCGCCCCACGAGCCACTTGGTGCCGGTCAGCGTCATGGTGACGGTGTCCAGGCGGCAGGTGTTCGCCAGCACATCGCTGCCCGCGTGCTCCTCGGACAGCCCGAACGCGACGGTCCGGCCCTCGCACACCCACGCGGCGACGGTCTTGCGCTGCTCCGGCGTGCCGGCGGCCAGCACGGTCATGACGGCGGAGATGCCGAACATGGTGGCGGGCATGACGTTCACGTCCCGCCGGGCGGCGACGCGTACCAGGACGTGGGTGTCCTCCAGCGTGCGCAGGCTCCCGCCCAGCCCCGCGGGGAGGTAGGCGACGTGGAAGTCCTCCCCCCGCAGCCGTGCCTCCCACCCCGCCGGGTACGCCTCCTCGGCGTCCCGCGCCGCCCCCGCGGCGAACCCGTACGGGTTCCCCCGCTCCCACGGGTCCCCGAGCGCGGCGTCCAGCACCTCGGCGGCGGCGAACGGCCGGTGCGGGCGCCCGGCGGGCACGTCCCCGACCCCGGACACCCCCACCGGGCCCGCCCGGAAGCCGCGCCCCGTCCCCCGTCCGGCCTCACGGGTGCTCCCCGCGGACGCGGACGGCGGCGGGGCGTCGTGCGGGGCCGCGGGGGTACCGCCCGGCGAGGGCGAGGGGGCCGTCACGGCCGGGCCTCCACCGCGGGGCCGGGCGCGTTCGCGTCGTCCGGGGCGGGACGGGTCGCGATGCCCGCCGGGAAGGCGATCCCCGCCGCCCGCAGGAACGCCAGGCGCTGGTGGAAGGCGGCGCCGGTCATGATCTGCCGGGCCACGTCCGCGACCCGCCGGTGCTCGGGCGCCGCCAGGTACGTCCCGCGGACCCACGCGTTGAAGCTGCCCATGGCCGGCCCGCACCAGATCTGGTAGTCGACGGCGCGGTCGGCCTCGCCGGTCTTGGCCCAGCGCGAGGCCATGCCCAGGTACCAGCGGAAGACCAGCGCCGCGCGCCGCTTGGGGTTGCCCTCGGCGCGGGCGAGCTGGTCGGGGTCGCGCCGCCGGAAGTAGGCGACGGTCTCGTCCCACACCGTGTCCAGCGGACGCCGGAAGACCTGCTGCTCCACCTTCTGCCGCAGCGCCGCCGGGATCGCCTCGATGCCGTCGTACGTCCGGTACAGCTCGTGGAGCTGCTTGGCCCGCATCGGGAAGAAGGTGCCCCGCTTGAGCACCTGGAGCTCGACGCCCATCTCGAACATGTCGGCCGCCGGCGCCATCTCGCAGTCGGCGATGCCCGCCTGGGCCAGCATCTCCTTGACGCGGGGCGAGGTGTCGGCCTCCAGGCACGACTGGTTGACCGAGCCCGTCACCACGTAGTCGGCGCCCATGGCGAAGGCGGCGGCCGCCGCCTCGGGCGTGCCGATGCCGCCGGCGGCGCCCACGCGGATGCGCTCGGCGTAGCCCTCCTCCTGCTGGACGGCGTCGCGCTGCCGGATGATGACGGGCAGCAGCGCGGGCAGCGGGCGGCGGTCGGTGTGCCCGCCGGAGTCGGCCTCGACGGTGATGTCGTCGGCGAGCGGGACGCGTTCGGCGAGCCGGGCCTGCTCCTGCGTGATCGCGCCCTCGGCGACGAGCGCGCGCACCATGGCCTCGGGGGCGGGCCGCATGAACAGCTCGGCGAGTTCGGGGCGGGAGATCTTGGCGATGACCCGGTTGCCCGCGGTCACGCCGCCGGGCCCGCCGGCCCGCAGCCCGGCCAGGCGGTAGCGCACCAGGTGCGGGGTGAGGGAGAGGAAGGCGGAGGCCTCCACGCAGGGCACGCCGTACCTCAGGAACAGGTCGACGGCGGTGCGCTCCAGGCGCTCCTCGCTCGGGCTGTGGATGAGGTTGCAGGCGTAGGGAAGGCCGGGGATCTCGTCGCAGAAGCGGACCAGGGCCTTCTCCACGGCTTCCGGGAGCAGCCCGGCCGCGCCGTACGAGCCGAGGAAGCCGGCCCTGGCCATGGCGACGACCATGTCGGCGGAGGCGATGCCGTTGGCCATGGCCCCGCTCATGTAGGCGTAGCGCAGGCCGTGCGCCTTCAGGAAGGCGGCGCTGCCCAGGCGTTCGGGCCCGAGCGGGGGCGCGGCGGCGACGACCTCGTGCTCGCCGTCGGCGCCCACGGTGCCGCCGGTGGCGGCGCCCAGGCCGTGGGGCCCGCGGAGGATGTAGACGGGCTCGTCGAGCCGCATCAGGGCTTCGTAGACCCCGGTGTCGCCGACCGCGGGCGGCTGGGGTCCGGTCCACCGCGGCCGGTGGAGGTCGGTGGTCATGCTGCGTCTCCTGTCGCTCGCCGCTTGCTCAGGCCTGGTCGTGGTGGATCTCGATGCCGATGCCGCCCAGCCGGTAGATCCGCAGGGTCGACTTCCAGACGCTCGCGTCGCCGAGCAGCAGGATCCGGCCCGGTTCGCGGCGCACCTCCTTGACGTGCACGTCGAACTCCATGTCCGGGTCGGTGCGCAGGATCTGGCCGCGGTAGCTCCAGGTCGTCTCGGTGCCGGCGGCGAGCGCGAAGCGCGGGTTGACCAGCCCGTCGGTGAGCCCGGCCTCGACGGCGTACACCTGCAGGCCCTGCAGCAGCGCCTCCACGCCCAGCGATCCGGGCATCACCGGGTCGCGGTGGAAGTGGCAGCTGAAGTACCAATCGTCGGGGCGGATGGAGCGGTGGCCGCGCAGGTAGCCGCGGCCGTGCTCGCCGCCGCCGGGCAGCACGTCGACCCACTCGACGAGGTCAAGGTGGCCGCCGGCCAGCCGGGTCGTGCCGCGGGCGGCCTCGGCGGCGCGGTGGGCGGCCAGGCCGACGCGGCGGACGCCGGCCGGGCGGGCCGGCTGCCGGTCCAGCCAGGGCAGGACGTGGGCGCCCTTGTCGAGGCCGACCTGGTTCTCCAGGGCCTTGGCGTTGAAGTAGCCGAAGAGGGACTCGCCGCGGTAGAAGACCTCACCGTCGGTGGAGAGTTCGTACGCGTAGTTCTGCAGGATCGAGCCGGGCATCCGGTCGCTGGACAGCAGCGTCGAGCGGTGCCGGACGGTCTTGCCGCGCAGGTCGACGTCCTTGACGAGGGTGGCGCGCCCGTCGAGGTTGCGGATGCTGAACTGCTCGTCGGGGAAGGGCAGCGTGGCGCCCAGGTAGTAGCCGAGGAGGATGGCCGCCTGGAGGCTGGACTCCATGTAGACGCAGTTCGGCATGGAGGGGTGCCCGTTGTGCGCGTAGTACCAGGCGTCCTCCGGCACGTCGTACTCGGTGACCATGACGGCGCCCTTCTTCAGCACGCCGCGGGTCCCCTCCAGCTCCATGACGCGGTCGACGAAGAGGAAGTCGCCGTTGGGGATGTACGGGGCCCGGCTGTCGGCGTACACCTCGAACTCGGGGCCCATCGCGACGGCCAGGTCGCCCTTGGCGGCGTGCGCCATGTGGAACTCGTTGAGCAGCGCGGGCTTCCCGCTCGCGGGGCTGAGCCGGCCGAGGAAGTGCGGCACCGTGCCGCCGGTCTCCGGGCGGTACGGGGTGCCGGGCTTCTCGACCAGGCGGATCCCGAGGCCGGTGACGCCGATCGAGGGCTTGCCGTCGCGCAGCACGACCACGTCCGCGGTGACGGCGGGACGGGGCAGCAGGGTCAGCCCGGTGACGTCGATGCGGTACTCGATGCGCTCGGTGGCCGGGGTGATCTGGCCGCGGACCTTGACCTCCGTGGTGAGGCCCTGGACGGGCTGGAAGCGGGCGTCGGGGAAGCACAGGTGCAGGCCGAGGGACATCGCGTACACCTCCAGCAGCTGCACCGCGCCCTCGGCGACCAGTGAGCCGGCGAGCACCGGGTCGTCCGGGAAGTGGCAGGTGAAGTACCAGCCGTCGGGGACGAGGTGCTTGACGGCCTCGATCCGGCCGAGTCCGTGCGTACCGCCCCTGCGGTCGAGCAGGGTGACCTCGTCGGCCATGCGCAGCCGCTCGCCGGGCAGGCGCAGCGAGGTGTTGCACCCCGCGGGCTGCCGGTGGCCGGGGCCGAAGACGTCCGCGATCCGGCCCTCGGCGAGCGCGGCGAGGTCGCCGGCGGTCAGGGCGGTGCGGGAGGTGGGCTGCACGGGCTTGAAGGAGCTCGCCCCGGAGAACGCGGCGTCGCCCCTGGGCGGTACGGCCCTGCCCTGGATGATGCCGAGTGAGTTCTCCAGCTCGTCGTCGGTGAAGAAGCCCGCGCAGGCGTTGTTCAGCTTCAGGATCAGCTCGCCGTCGGCGTAGCAGTCGTAGTGGAAGAAGAACAGCGTCGTGTCGCCCTGCCGCACGAACTGGTCGATCCAGATGTCGTAGCGCAGGGTCTGGCCGACGCGCGGCAGGTCGCCGACGAAGCTGAGGCTGCTGTCGAGCAGGCGGTAGACGCGGTCGCCGCGGTTGGTGAGGTCGATGCCGAGGTAGCTGATCAGCAGCAGGTCGCACTGGCCCGCCTCGATCGTCACCGCCGGGGGCACCTGGCCGTCGACGGCGTACCAGGCGTCGAGCGGCACGTCGTACTCGGTGCGGATGAACGAGGGCTTGAACTCGCCGGGTTCGGCCTCCAGCGCGGTCACGCGGGTGGCGAAGTGGTAGGGCGGGGCGGGCAGCCGGACGCGGCGGCGGTGGGCGTCGATCTCGGCGAAGCGCGGGCCGAAGACGTTGCCGATCTTCCCGGTGGCGAACTCCAGGAGGTCGTGCTCGTCCCAGACGACGCCCTCCGGCTTGGGCGGACGCACAAGAGCGGGGGCGGAGGGCGTCACGGCGGGGGTGGCGGGGGCCGCCGCGGCGGGAGCGGCGGGGGCGGCCAGCAGGGCGGCCAGTTGGTCGCGCAGCGCCCGCTGGGCGTCCAGCACCTCGCGGTGGGCCTCCAGCATCTCGCTGCGCAGCCCCCGCACGAGTGCGGCGGTCGTCTCCTGCTTCGGCGGCTGCACGGGCAGCGGCGCCCCGAAGATGGCGGGCCCCGGCGGCTCGTGCGGCTCCCGGCGTGGGGCAGGCCGGGCCGGCGGGGCGTCGGCGGCCGGGGCCGCGGTCGCGGCGGCCGGGATCATCGTGATCGGCTCCCGCTCCAGCACGAGCGCTGGTGCGGGCGGCTGTGCGGCGGGGCTGATCGGCATCGCGGTGTCCCATTCCGTGGCGGGGTCGGCGCCCACGGCGTTCGCCGGGGCAGGGATGACGTTCTCGGCGGACGGCCCGGCCGTCCCGCCGTGCGTACGGCCCGCGACGGGCCCGGGCGCCTCGGCGGGAGCGGGTGCGACGCGCCCCACGACGGCGGGCACGGATGCGCCGGCGTCCGGCGTCTGCGCACCGGGAATGGCCCGGCCCCCGGGCGAGGCCACGACGGGCACGCGCTCCACCGCGACGGGCACGGGCGGCTCGGCAGGAACTGCCGCGGCGACCGGAACGGGTCCACCGCCATCCGGCGCCCGCTCACCGGGAAGGGGCGACCGGGCGGGAGACCCCCCGGCGGCGGCCGCCGGAGGGCCGGCCTCCACGACCGCACCCCGCCGCAGCCCCGCCACCACCGGGCGGGCCCCCTCCGCGACGAGCGGCGCGACGGGCGCGCCGCCCACGGTGAACGTGCGCAGCCCGACCGGGCGCCGCCCGGCGGACGCGGACACGGACGGCGGGGGCGCGAACGCGCCGAGGTCGACGGGGACGCCGTGGGAGGCGAGACGGGCCACGAGGCGGGCGATGTCGGTGGCGCCGCGTGCCCCGCGCCGGTCGACGGAGACCGCCACGTGCGGCAGGTCCCCGAGCGTCTCGTGGATCCAGCGGGCGCACGTGCTGCTCGGCCCGACCTCGATGAAGCAGCGGAAGCCGTCCTCGTACGCCCGCCGCACCAGCCGCGGGAAGTCGACGGTCTCCCGCAGCGTGACGGCGATGTTGGCCGCGACGGCGTCCGCGCCCAGGTCGGTCACGGGCGCGTAGTGCCGGCTGCTGTAGAGCGTCAGGCCGCCGACGTCGCCCGTCGGGTAGCGGTTGAGGTCGGCGAGTTCGCCGAGGACGCCGTCGACGACCGGGCAGTGCATGACGTGGTTGGCCGGGGAGCGGGCGCTGCGGCAGGCCAGGGCGGCGATCAGCTCCTCGCACTGCGCGGGGTCGCCGGCGACCACGACCTCCTGCGGGGTGTTGACGTGGGTGATGAAGACCCGGTCGAAGCGCTCGACGGCCGCCCGTACGCCGTCGGCCGGGGCCAGCAGCACATGGGTGGCCCACACCCGCGCGTCGGGGACGTCGTCGCCGAGTCCCCACAGTTCGCGCACCGTGCGCTTGGGCCCGCGCAGCATGTCGTCGAAGAGCGGTGAGGCGCTGATCTTCGCGTCCCCGCGGGCGCTCTTGATCCAGCCGCCGGTGGCGAAGAGCATGCTGCTCTCGCCGAGGCTGTAGCCGAACGCGCCCTGCACGGGGACGCCCAGGACCTCCCGCACCAGGTCCGTCGAGAGCAGCGCGTAGCTGGTGCCGGCGGCCAGCATCAGCGGGATGTCCTCGACGAGTTCGCCCTCCCGCCGCATCATTTCGCGGCGCCCGAGTGGCTCGCGGGAGCGCGGGTAGAGGGCGGCGCTGCGCAGGAGTTCGGCCGGGAGTTCGGCCTGGGCCTCGAAGCGGGGCAGCAGCCCGGGGAAGGCGCGGAAGAGGGAACGTCCCAGTCCCAGGTAGGAGTTGAAGGCACCGGGGAAGACCAGGGCGACCTTGGCCGCCGGGCCGGAGCCCGCGCCCGGACCGGCCCCTGCCCCTGCTCCTGCCCCTGCTCCTGCTCCTGCCGCTGCCCCGGCGCCGATCGGCCGGGAGGTGAAGTGGCTGCCGGAGGGCGAGGTCCACTCCCCGCCCGACCGCCACACCTGCGGCAGGTCCTTGACGGCCTGGTCGATCTGCCGGGCGAGCCCGGCGGCGTCGTCGGCGACGAGGACGGCCTTGAGCCGGGCCGGGCGGTCCTCGGCGAGGGCCGTCCAGTCGCCGTCGAGGGCGGCACGCAGCTCGCCGAGCCCGCGCAGCAGTCCGTCGATGTCGTCGGCGCCGACGGGGACGACCAGGCCGCCGCCGGAGCGGGCCCAGTCGGTCCCGGTGACCTCGCCGCGCACCGTGGCGCCGCCCAGGACGACGTGGGCGTGGCTGCCCGCCGTGCCGGTGACGCTCACCGACGCCGCGCGCCGTCCCTCGCGCCGGGCCCGCAGCCAGGGCCGGGAGTCGGCGGGGAGGAAGAAGGCGGAGCCGTCCGGAGGCGCCGGGACGGATCCGCCGCCCGGGACGGCCGGGAGGTAGGCGTGGTGCAGGCACAGCGCGGCCCGGATGACGGAGGCGAGCGCGGAGGCGCAGCCGGTGTCGCCGACGCAGGCGTGGACGCCGGACAGCGCGGTGCGCAGTTCGCCGCCGGCCCGCTCGCGGGTCCAGACCCCGGCCAGGCCGTCGAGTTCGGCGGCGCTCGCGGCGCCCGCCTCGACGAGTTCGACGTCGGCCGGGGTGAGCCCGGCGGCGGCGAGCGCGTCCTCGGCGGCGCGGGCGACCAGTTCGGGGCGGGCGCCGGGGGTCACGTCGCCGGAGTGGTGGACGGCGACGGACTCGACGGTGGCGTACACGGTCCGTCCCCGCGGCACCGACGCGGGCCGGGTGACGACGACGGCCCCGGCGCCCTCGCCGAGCACCCGCAGCCCGTCCCGGACCGAGCCGGGTTCCAGCAGTTCGCGGGCGAGGGTGTTCTCGGGGCCGGCCGCGAGGTCGACGGCGCCGACGAGGACGGCCTCGACGGTCGGGTCGAGCAGCAGCAGCCGGGCCACGTCGAGGGCGTCGACGCCCACGGAGCTGTCGGAGGAGAGCGTGAAGGAGGGGCCCGTCAGGTTCCACAGCGAGGAGACCCGGCTGGCCATGATGTTGCCGATGTAGCTGAGCACCTCGTTGGGCTCGATGGAGTCGTGGACGCCGTTGCGGGCGGCCCGGGTGAGCTCGGCGAGCTGCCCGGGCGCGGGCTCCACGCCGGCCTCCGCGCACCAGTCGGCGATCTTGCGGCCCAGTTCGTAGCGGGAGCCGTGGCCGTGCGCGCTCGGTTCCATCTCCATGCCGACGACGACGGCGACCCGGCGCGGCCCCGCGTCCGTGCCGGCGCCGGGGCGCGGCCGCTCGTACCCGGCTTCGCGCAGCGCCTCCTCGGCGACGCGCATCATCAGCAGGTGTTGCTGGTTGAAGTGGTCGAGGTCCCTGGGCGGGATCCGGTACGAGGTCGCGTCGACCTCGAACTCCTCGACGTACGCCGCCCGCGGGGCGTGCTCGCCGGCGAGCCCGGCCCGGTCCAGGGGGCCGCCCCCGACGTCCTCGAAGCCGCGCCACCGCTGTCCGGGCAGGGCGCGCACGGCGTCCAGGCCCTCGTACCCGGCGCGCTCGAAGGCGTCCAGGGTGGTGAACGAGCCGAAGTGCGCGCCCATGCCGATGACGGCGAGCGGCGGCACCGGCGTCGCCGGGGGTGCCGGCTCCACAGCGCGGTCGGGGTCGGGGGCCGAGAGGACGACGTGCGCGTTCGTGCCGCCGAAGCCGAAGGCGGAGACGCCGGCCCGGCGCGGCCCGCCGCCCGCGGGCTCCGGCCAGGCCACCGCCTCGCGGACGACCCGGTCGGCCACGGTGCCCGGCAGGGGCTGCCCGACACCGATGGTGGGCGGGATCGCGCCGTGCGTCAGACCCAGGACGACCTTGATGAGGCTGGTCATGCCGGCGACGGTCAGCAGGTGGCCGATGTTGGACTTGACCGAGCCCAGCAGCGGCCCGCGCCCGAAGAACGCCTCGACTCCGCCGAGTTCGGTGCTGTCGCCGAGCGGGGTGCCGGTGGCGTGGCACTCCAGGTACTGGACGGCCGAGGGGTCCACGCCCGCCTCGCGGTAGGCGAGTTCGTACGCGGCGAGCTGCCCGGCGGCGTTGGGCACCAGCATGTGCTTGCCGGGGCCGTCGTTGGTGAGCGCCAGCGCGTCGACGACGGCGTACACCCGGTCGCCGTCGCGCCGGGCGTCGGCCAGCCGCTTCACGGCGACCATGGCGGCGCCCTGACCGGTGACGATGCCCCGCGAGCGGGCGTCGAAGGGCTGGCTGAACCCGTCCGGCGGATAGGCCCGCAGGTCGGAGAAGGACAGGTGGATGACGGTCGGGTCGGGGGCGCAGACCCCGCCCGCCAGCATCAGGTCGGCGCGGCCCGTCTCCAGGTGGGCGCAGGCCAGCTTCAGCGCGTACAGCGCGGAGGAGCAGGCGGCGTCCAGGGTGAAGCGCGGACCGTCGAGGCCGAGGGCCGCGGCCACCACCTGGGCGGGCATGCCGCCCGCCCACAGGTTGTGGGCGGTGGCGGTGCCCGCCGGGCCGGCGGCCCCGGCGGGGTCGCCGCCGGGAGCCGCCGTGGGGAGACCGGCGTCCGCCAGTCCCCGGGCCACCGCCGAGTCCCACAACTCGCCGGCGACCCTGCCGGAGGCCGGGGTGGGGAACGGGTAGTTCCCGAACACCACCCCGGTCCTCCGTCCGCTCCGGCCGGCCGCGGCGCCGGGGGGAGAGCCCGCGTCGGCCAGGGCGTCCCCGGCCACCCGGAGCGCCCAGTGGAACGAGCGGTCCAGGTGGGCCAGGTAGTCGGGCGGGAGCAGGTATCCGTTCGGGTCAAAGGCCGTCGCGTCCCCCTCCGCGAGGAACCCGCCCCGGGTGCAGTAGATGCGGTGCCGGTCGTCGGGGTCGGTCTCGCGGACCCGTGGGTCCTGCCCGAAGATCCGGCTGTCCCCGTCGGTGCGCGAGTCCACGCCGCCGGTCAGGTTCCGCCAGTAGTCGTCGGGTGTCGCCGCCCCCGGGAAGAGGCAGGCCAGGCCGACGATCGCGTACTTGCCCATGGTGGGTCAGCCTCCGAGTGTCCGAGTCGGTCCGGTCGGGTCGGCGGTCGTCAGACCGGGACGACGGCGGTCGCGCCGGTCCGTGCGGACGGCCCGAACTTGCCCTCCAGTTCCGGGTCCTCGACCAACGTCACCCCGTCGAGCACCTGCAGGACCCGGCCCTCGCGGTCCAGCGCGGTGATCGTGCAGGTGACCCCGGTCGTGGCCGGCCGGACGTCCTCCACCGCGACCAGGAAGTCCTCGTCGGCGGGGAGGGGGGCGAAGAACCGGATCCGGGAGACCTCCATCGGCAGGCTCGCCCGGCCGCGGAACAGCCGCACCCACACCAGCCCGGCCTGCAGCAGCAGGTCGGCCAGGACGGGGCTGTGCCGCAGGCCGTGGTACGCGCCGTGCGCCGGGACGGGGTCGCCCAGACGTGCGCCGAGCAGCAGCCGGTGCTCGTCCGAGGCGATGATCCTGCGCAGTCCGCGCAGCGTCGGTCCGTGGAAGAGGGTGCCGTCGCGGTAGAGGTAGCCGGCGTCGGTGCCGCCCGTCGTGCGGGCCGCCTGCGCCAGGTCGGTACGGTCCGCGGGACGCGGGCCCGGACCGGCCGTGCCGACGGTGCCGCCGTACGCGGGACGGCTGCGCCCGGTGGTGTCCACGGCGGAGGCCAGCACGTCCAGGGTGCCGGGGCCGGCGTCGCGGCCGGGTTCCACGAACAGCCGCAGCCGCTCGGGGACCTCGCCCTCGGCGCCGTCCAGGACGACCCCCTTGAAGACCTTGAACCCGCTCACCTCACCGGCCGTCCCGCCGGTCGCCGTCTCGACGGCGTTGAGCAGGGCGCCCACCGCGGCGGTGGCGGGCAGCACCCGCCTGCCGCCGATCGCGTGGTCGGCCAGCACCGCCTCCGCGGCCAGCCGGTCCAGCCCGCGGTCCACCAGCAGCGACACCGGCGCGTCCGACCCGGTCGCGGGCGGCGCCGACAGCGGCTTCAGCGGGCCCGCCACGACGACCGTGTCGTGCCCGCGCCCCGCGGTGAACTGCTCGGCGAACATGCCCGCGCCGGTCGCGACCGGCACCAACTCCACCCCGCGCGAGGCGAACATCCGGCGCAGGTCGTCGGTGACCATCCCGCCGTCCCAGGCGCCCCAGTTGACCGAGGTCACCCGGGCCGACGGCAGCTCCCGCTTGAGCCGCACGGCGAGCCGGTTCAGCGCCTCGTTGGCCGCTGCGTAGTCGGACTGGCCGCGGTTGCCGAAGAACCCGGCGACGGAGGAGAAGAACACCAGGTGCCGCAGGTCGGCGGTGCCGCGCAGCGCGTCCAGCACGTTGCCCAGGCCCACGACCTTGGTGCCGATGACCCGGTCGACCTCCTCCGCCGTCTTGTCCGCGATCAGCCGGTCGGCCAGCACGCCCGCGCCGTGCACGACCCCGGTGACCCGGGACGCGTACGGGGCCAGGGCGGTCCGCACGGCGGCGGCGTCGGTGATGTCGACGGCGACGTACTCGACGCTGCCGCCGCAGTCCCGCAGCCGGCGCAGGTTCTCCGCGATCTCGCGGCCGCCCGCCACCTCCCGGTAGACCGCCTCCACCCCGCGCGGGGTCGGCTTCTCGCCGCGGTCGGCGATCCGCCGGGCGATCGCGCCCTTCAGCGCCGCGCCCTCCAGCCCCGTCGCCCAGCCGGGCTCCGGGGCGGCCTCGCTGCGGCCGAGCAGCAGCAGCCCGGCAGGGCGGGCCTCCACCAGCGCCCGCAGGCAGTCCGCCGTGATCCCGCGCGCCCCGCCGGTCACCACGAGCAGGTCGTCCGCGCCGAGCTCCGGCACGGCCGCCGCGGGCCCGGCGGGCGCCTCCGCGGCCGGCACGACGGTGCGGCGGCCCTCGGCGTCGTGCCCGACGTCGGCGAGGTCGGCGGCCAGGTCCTTGATCTCGCCCAGGAAGCGGGCCGCGACCGCGTGGTCGTCCAGGCCGGGCGCGAAGTCCACGGTCCGGGTGAAGAGTTCGGGCACCTCGATGGCGAGGGTCTTCACCAGTCCGCTCACCCCGCCCAGCAGCGCCGAGCCGGACGCGCCGGACGCGCCGCCGCGGTAGCCGCCGGCCCCGTCCAGCCGCGTGACCGCCACGAACGCCGCCCGTGTGCCACCGGCGGCCGCGGCCTTCAGCGCGGGCTGCGTCTGCCGGGCGACGAGCACGGTGTGCGCCAGCCGCCGGGCGGCATCGGCCCACTCCACCCCGGACGCCGCCGCCACCTGGACGACGAGGTCGAGCCGGTCCGCCGTCACGACGCGGGCCAGCTCACCGGCGTCCCAGGTCCGCAGCGACCGTACGTCGTCGGCCTCGGCGGCCGTCGCCACCCCGTCGGGCAGCCCCACGACCTCCACCCGCCAGCCGTCCGCGCGCAGCGCGGCCACCACCGGCCGGGTCAGCGTCGAACCGTCGTCCACCACGAGCGCGGTCCGCTGCTCGGCGTACGCACCCACGACCGCGTACGGCGCGGGCAGTTCACGCAACGCCGCGAACGTCCGGCCGACCCCGGGCGCGGCGGGGTACGTCACCGTCAGCGGCGCCTCCGGACGGCTCGGGGCGGCAGGGGCGGCGGGGGCAGGGGCGGACGCGCCGGCGAGGAACCCGGCGATGTCGTCCAGGGTCCGCAGCTCGCCCAGACGCTCGGGGTCGATGTCCCCCGACACCGGGAACCGCTCCTGCAACGCCCCCATGATCTGAACCCGCTTGATCGAATCGATCCCCAGATCAGCCTCGAGATCCATACCCGGCTCCAACATCTCCGCCGGATAACCCGTCTTCTCCGCCACCACCTCAAGCAACGCATCCAACACAGCGCCACTGGCGGCAGCGGCGGGAGCAGAAACCTCCACGGGCGCCGGTACAGCTGCCGGTGCGGACACCCCACCGAGGAACCCGGCGATGTCATCCAGGGTCCGCAGCTCACCCAGACGCTCGGGGTCGATGTCCCCCGACACCGGGAACCGCTCCTGCAACGCCCCCATGATCTGAACCCGCTTGATCGAGTCAATGCCCAGATCAGCTTCCAGATCCATACCCGGCTCCAACATCTCCGCCGGATAACCCGTCTTCTCCGCCACCACCTCAAGCAACGCGTCCAACACAGCGCCGCTGGCGGCGGGAGCAGGAACCTCCAAAGGCGCGGACTCCGGCGCAGACGCAGACGCAGACGCCGGTGCGGACACCCCACCGAGAAACCCGGCGATGTCATCCAGGGTCCGCAACTCACCCAGACGCTCCGGGTCGATGTCCCCCGACACCGGGAACCGCTCCTGCAACGCCCCCATGATCTGAACCCGCTTGATCGAGTCAATGCCCAGATCAGCTTCCAGATCCATACCCGGCTCCAACATCTCCGCCGGATAACCCGTCTTCTCCGCCACCACCTCAAGCAACGCATCCAGCACAGCGCCACTCACGGCGGGAACCGCGGGCGCAGGCGCAGGAGCAGGAACCTCCACGGAATCGGCCACAACAGGCGCAGGCGCCGAGACACCGCCCAGGAACCCGGCGATGTCGTCCAGGGTCCGCAACTCACCCAGACGCTCCGGGTCGATGTCCCCCGACACCGGGAACCGCTCCTGCAACGCCCCCATGATCTGAACCCGCTTGATCGAATCGATCCCCAGATCAGCTTCCAGATCCATACCCGGCTCCAACATCTCCGCCGGATAACCCGTCTTCTCCGCCACCACCTCAAGCAACGCGTCCAACACAGCGCCACTGGCGGCGGGAGCAGGAACCTCCGCGGCAACCTCCGCGGCCTCCGTGGCCTCCGCGGGCTCGGCGGCGGGCGCCGGTGCGGCGGCCGGCGGGGGTGCGTCGTCACCGCGGAGGGCGTCGATCAGCAGGCGGGTCGCACGCTCGTGGGCGGCCGTGATGGAGCTGCCGTGCTGCTCGATGAGCCGCAGGGCGGCGTCCGTGTCGGGGTGACCGCCCGCGCGGACGGTCCGCTCCAGGGAGGTGATCGCCTCGCGGACGGTGGTGACGTGGGCGTCGAGGATCTCGGCCTGGAGCCCCAGCCCCTCGCGGACGAGGTCGCCGAGGGCGTCGGACGGGACCGCCTCCACAGCCGCCACCGGCACCGCCACCGGCGTCGGCACCGGGGCCTGCGCCGCGAGCGTGACCACAGGCTCCGCCAGGGCCTTCGTGTACGCCTCGCGCCGGGCGTCGGAGACGTAGTTGACGCCCCGCAGCGGGATCGTGAGGCCCTTGCGGACGGGTGCCTCCGGGAGCGGTTCGGCGTGGTCGTCGATGCCGGTGACCGGGAGGCCCAGCACGGCCAGTTCGACGGCGGCCCGCTTCAGCGAGACCTCGCCGTCCTTGCTGGGCCCGCCGTCGACCGCGACGGTGACCACGTCGCCGCGCCCGTCGAGGATGCGGTCCACGAGGTCGGACAGCACGCGCTTGGGCCCGAACTCCACGAAGACGCGGTAGCCGTCCGCGTACATCTCCTCGATGCGGGTCTGGAACGCGACGGGCTGCAGCAGCTGCTCGACGAGCGTGGCGCGGTTGGCGTCCGCGTCGGTGCCGTACACCGCGCCCGGCGTGTTGGCGTAGACGGGGATGCGCGGCGTGCCGAGGCCGACGCGGTCGACGGCCGCGCGGAAGGCGTCGGCGGCATGGGCGACGAAGCGGGTGTGGAAGGCGGCGGAGACCGGCAGCCGCTTGGCGGGGATCCGGCGGGCGGCGACGTCGGCGACGAGGCGGTCGACCTCGGCGGTGGGGCCGCCCACGACGATCTGGCCGGGGGCGTTGATGTTGCAGATGGCGACGCTGCGGTAGGTGGCGACGAGCCCCTGCACCTCGCCGAGTTCGGCGCGTATGGCGGCCATGGCGCCCGGGTCGAAGTCGGCGGCGGCCGCGCTCGGCGGGGCCATGGCCAGCCCGCGGGCGCGGGCCAGTTCGGCGAAGCCGTCGTCGTCGAGGGCGCCGGCCGCCCACAGCGCGGTGAGCTCGCCGAAGGAGTGGCCGACGGCGCCGTCGGGGGCGAAGCCCAGCTCGCGGAACCAGGCGAACTGCCCCGCGGACAGGGCGCCGATGGCGGGCTGCGCGAACTCGGTGCGGCGCAGCGCCTCCTCCTGCGCGGTGCGCGTGGCGTCGTCGAAGGCGGGCGGCGGGAAGACGACCCGGCCGAGGGTCTCCGGGCCGGCGCTGATGCGGTTGGCCCTGTCGTACGCGGCGAGGACGGGCGGCAGGGCGAGGGCGGCCCGGCGGCCCATGCCGACGTACTGGCTGCCCTGCCCGGCGAAGACGGCGGCCGTCTTCGTCCCGGACGGGAGGCCGGCGCGGCGGTAGGTGATGCCCTTGGGGTGCTGCCAGGAGGACGCATCGGGCTTGGCGCGCAGCAGCTCCACGGCGGCGGCCCGCAGTTCCTCGAAGCCGGCGTCGTCGCGGGCGACGATGCCGAGCCGCGCGTCGCCCGCGGGTATCCAGCCGGCCGGGTCGGGGGCGGCGCCCTGCTCCAGGCGGCGGGCGAGCGCCTCGGGGTCGGCGGCGTGCCACAGGCCGGTGCGGGCGACCGGGCCGAGCACGGTGCGGGCGGCGGCGGGGTCGTGCTCCTCCAGCACCATGTGGAAGTTGGTGCCGCCGAAGCCGAAGGAGGAGACCGCGGCGCGCCGCTTGTCGCGGGCGGGGTCCAGGATCCAGGGGCGGGCCTGGGGGCTGACGTAGAAGGGGGTGCGCGCCGGGTCGACGGCCTCGCTGGGCCGGTCGACGTTGATGGTGGGCGGCAGCACCTTCTGGTGCAGGGAGAGCGCCAGCTTGATGAGGCCGGCCGCGCCCGCGGCGGCCTTGGTGTGCCCGATCTGGGACTTGACGCTGCCGATGGCGGCGTAGCCGAGCTCGCCGGAGCCCGGCTGGTCGCCGACGAAGGACCCGAGGGCGGACAGCTCGGTGTGGTCGCCGACCGCCGTGCCGGTGCCGTGGGCCTCGAAGAGCTCGACGGAGCCGGCGGGCACGGCGGCGTCCTCGTAGGCGCGGCGCAGCGCGAGCTGCTGGCCCTCGGCGCGCGGGGCGTAGATGGACTTGAAGCGGCCGTCGCTGGAGGTGCCGATGCCGCGGAGCACGGCGTAGACGCGGTCGCCGTCGCGCTCGGCGTCGGCGAGCCGCTTGAGGGCGAGCATGCCGATGCCCTCGCCGATCAGCGTGCCGTCGGCGGACTCGTCGAAGGGCTTGATGACCTGGCTCTTCGAGAACGCCGGGGTCTTGCTGAAGCACATGTACATGAGGATGGTGTTCTCGGCGTCGCAGCCGCCGGTGAGCATCAGGTCGGCGCGGCCCTCGATCAGCTCGCTGACGGCGAGCTTGACGGCGGCCAGCGAGCTTGCGCAGGCGGCGTCGACGGTGCAGTTGGTGCCGCCCAGGTCGAAGCGGTTGGCGATGCGCCCGGCGACGACGTTGCCGAGCATGCCCGGGAAGGAGTTCTCCTCCCACGGGACGTAGGCCTTCTTGAAGCGGCGGGCGATCTCCTCGGCGTCGGCCTCGCTCAGTCCGGTGCTGCGCACGACCTCCTTGAGCACGGGGGTCTGCAGGCGCGCGGAGAGCGGCTGGGTGAGGGAGTTGGCGCCGGTGACGCCGAGGATCACGCCGGTCCGGCTCGCGTCGTACCAGTCCGCGCCCTCCGTGCCCGCGTCGCGCAGCACGTCGCGGGCGACGGTCAGCGAGAGCAGCTGGAGGATGTCGGTGACCTCCAGGGTGTTCGGGGGCAGGCCGAACTCCATGGGGTTGAAGGCGACCTCCGGCAGGAACCCGCCGCGCCGGGCGTAGGTCTTGTCCTCGGCGGCGGGGTCCGGGTCGTAGTGGTCGTCGGGGTTCCAGTGGCTCGCGGGGACGTCCTCGATGCAGTCGCGGGCGTCCACGATGTTGTGCCAGAACTCGCGCAGGTCGCGCGACTTGGGGAACAGGCCGGCCAACCCGACGATGGCGATCGGTGTCTCGGCCAGACGTGAGTGATGCACGACGGTCCTCTCGGTCATGGGCGCCGGGTGGCGGGGGCGCGGATCCACGAGTGCTCAGGCGACGGCCGGGGCGGCCAGCAGTCCGGCGAGCACGGCGACGGCGGTGGGCTCCCGGAGCATCGTGTAGTGGTCGCCGGGGACGCCCAGCCGCCGCACGGGGCGGGTGCTGAGCCTGCTCCAGCCGAGGTCACCGCGGTCCGGGAGCAGGGAGCGCTCCGGCTTGACGAGGGTGACCGTGCGGTCGAGCGGAGTGGGTTCGTACGGTGCGGTGCAGCGGTTGTTGCGCAGCAGACCGCCGTGGTAAGCGGCGTAGAGCTTGCGCAGCCCGGCGAGTTCGGTGCCGGGGGGCAGGACGCCCTGTGCGGTGGCCGCGGCCAGCAGCGCGGGCAGGCCCTCGTCGGTGCCGGCGACCGGCGGGACGCTCAGGACGAGGGGGCGGCCGCGCTTGGCGCCGAGGTACATGGCGAACCAGTCGAGCAGCATCGCCGGGTCCAGGAGCTCGTCGGCGCGCTTGAAGGCGGGGACGGGCGCGATGCTGTCGAGGAGGACGAGCTCCTCCAGCCGCGCGCCGTGTCCCGCGGCGTCGAGCCGGGCGGCGACCTCGTAGCCGACGACCCCGCCGAAGGACCAGCCGACCAGCGAGAACGGCGTGTCCGCGGGGGCCGAGGCGGTGATCTCCGCGAGGCAGCGTTCGGCCAAGCCGGCGACGGTGACCCCGCAGACGTCCGGGTCGAGCGCGGCAGCGAAGAACTCCGGGACGTTGCCGAGGTCGAGCAGGGACAGCGCGGTGTCCTCGGGCAGCCGTTCGGCGAGCGGCTGCCACGCGGTGGGCGCCAGCGCGCCCGGGTGGACGGCGTAGAGCCGGCGGGCCGCCCCGCCGGCCGGCTCGCGCAGCGGCGTGAGGACCGGGCGGGGCGCCGGGCGGGCGGCGGTGCGGTCAGGCCGCTGCGACATGGCGGGCGTTCTCCTCGGCGATGTGCTCCGACAGCGCGGCGATGGTGGGGTGGTACCAGAGCGCGGTCGCCTCCAGCTCGAAGCCGAGCCACTTCTCCAGTTCGCCGGCGAGGATCAGCGCCTCGGTGGAGTCGAGGTCGAACTCGTCGAAGTAGCGGTCGACGTCGATCTGGGACGGCTCGACCTCCAGCCGGACCGCGAGCTTCTCGACCAGCCAGGCCTGCGCTTCCTCGGCGGTGACACGCTGCATGGGGATTCCCTCACTTCACTTCTTGATGTCGCGGGCGATGGACTCGGCGGCCTTGAGCCCGGAGACGTACCCGGCCTCGTGGGAGCCGATCAGGTCGTGGCCGATCTTGGGCGAGTGGAAGTACGAGCCGGCGAGCTTGATCCGGCCGGTGTCGTTGACGGCGTAGATGGTGCGCTGCATGGAGCGCACGTCCAGGTCGATCACCGGGTGGGTGAACGGCAGCTCGCGGATGACCAGTTCGTCGCGGGGGACGACCGGGCAGTCGAGGGTGACGAAGTAGTCCTCGCGGGCGGTGAAGCCCTGCAGGGAGTTCATGTGGTACGCGACCCAGGTGCGGGTGCGGCCGTCGACGGTCTTCAGGCCGTAGTTCCAGCTCTGCCAGCGGGAGCGGTCCGGCGGCATGCCGGACGGGTCGGTGTGCAGCACGGCCCGGGTGGAGCTGTAGCGGACCTTGCCGAGGACGCCGGCCTGCGCGGCGGTGGGTCGCTCCAGCACGGCCAGGGTCTGGTCGGCGTGCGAGGCGAGCACCGCGTAGTCGTAGCGCTCCTCGCCGGCGGCGGTGCCGATGACGACGCCGCCGTCCGGGCCGGGCTCCTCGCGGACCCGGGTGACCGGGCTGCCGGTGCGGACCTTGCCGTTGATCGCGGCGACGACCCGGCGGACGTACTCGACGCTGCCGCCGGAGACGGTCTTCCACGCCACCGAGCGGCCACCGAGGCCGCCCGGGTCGTGCGACATGAAGAAGGCGATGACGGTGGTCGCCGGCATCTCCCAGATCAGCTCCGCCGGCACCGACCAGACGGCGGTGGCCAGCAGCACCACGTAGCCGTACTTGAAGGCCTCGGAGTAGCCGCCCCGGTCCAGGTACTCGCCGAGGGCCATGTCGGTGCGCTTGCGCAGGAAGTCGCGGGGGGCCTCGCGGTGGAAGCGCTCGGCGTCCCGCCACAGGGGCAGGAAGTCGGCGGGGTAGCGCCGCGCGATCTCCTCCTCGGTGAGCTCGAACTCGGCGGTGCCGTAGTCGAGTCCGCGGTCGAGGTCGAAGAAGTCGAAGCCGCCGGTGTGGTCCAGGGCGGTGGCCCCGAGCTCCTGGAAGAAGGCGGTCAGCTGCGGGTACGTCCGGGAGTTGAAGACCACGAAGGCGGTGTCGATCCCGATGGTGCGGCCGTCCTCCTCCACCTCGACGGTCAGGGCGTGGCCGCCGGGGCGGTCCTCCTTCTCGTAGACGGTGACTTCGACGTCGTCGGGCAGGTGGTACGCGGCGGACAGACCGGATATGCCGGCTCCGACGACAGCGACACGGGTGGTCATGGCAGGCGGCCCCTCGGCTCGAGCAGTTCTCAGGAACCGGTCGCGTTGGGCGACGGCGGCTGGAGCGCAGAGGGCTGGGACCTCTGAAGGCGTGAAGTCGTCCGTGTCCCGCGCGGATCGGCGCGGCGGGCGGCGCACAGGGAACGTAGGGCGGCGCGGGGCGGAGGGTCAAACACCGCATCACCGACGGTTTCCGGCCCATCGGGGCCGCCGATACGGCCCGTCCCGGGTGTCCGGATCGGTGGCCGGCGGGCACCGGGGGCGCGAACAGGCCAACTGCCGCGCGGACGGGCCGATCGGCGTCCCGGAGGTGTCCGGAAGGCTCACGGGAGGGACTCATGTGGGTGGCGGGAGTTCCCGCCGCGACGGCGCGGTGGACCGCGCACCCGTACCGAAGAGGAGAGAGCCGCCATGCCCACCATTCCCTGGATGCCCGGGGCCGCCGCCGAGGAGTCCGCCGGCTCGGGCGAGGCCGTGGTCATGGCCTCCAAGCTCCAAGTGAAGTCGCTGCTGAGCGTGCCGCGTTTCTTCCTGCTGTCGCTGGTGGTGTGGAAGCAGGTGCGGTCCGCGCCGGGTGTGTACGGCGCCTCGCTGCGCGCGGAGCCGCTGAAGCGGACGTTCTGGACGCTGTCGGCCTGGCGGGACCAGGAGGCGCTGGACGCCTTCGCCCGCACCGACCCGCACGCGCGGATCGTGGCGCGGCTGCGCAAGGTGATGGACCGCTCGGTGTTCGTCTTCTACCCCACCGCCCGTGACGGGCTGCCCGTGGCCTGGGACGACGCCACCCGGCGTCTGGCCGAGAAGGAGCGGGCCAAGTGAGCACCGTGGCGGGCGCGGCGTCCGCCCAGGCACCGCAGAAGCCGGTGGTGCCGCGCGGCCGGCTGGTGCTGCTCGCCGCGTGCCTCGGGCTGTTCATGTCGTTCATCGAGGTGACGGCGGCGATCTCGACGCTGCGCGCCCTGCAGGTCGACATGCACGTCGCGCCGGCCGACCTGAGCTGGGTGTCCAGCACCTACACCCTGGTGGTCGCCGCGTGCGTGCTGTCGGGCGGCGCGCTCGGCGAACGCTACGGGCGGCGGCGGGTGTTCGTGGCCGGCGTGTTCGCGCTGGCGGCCGGCTCACTGGTCGTGGCCACCGCCGGCGGCTACCCGCAGGTGCTGGTGGGGCGGGCGGTCAGCGGGATCGGCGGGGCGCTGGTGCTGCCCACCTCGCTGGCGATCATCACGACGACCTTCTTCGTCGACCTGCCGCGCATGCTGCGCTACATCACGGTGTGGGTGTCGGTGTCCGGGCTCGGCCTGGCCGTCGGGCCGCTGCTCGGCGGCGCGTTGCTCGACCGCTTCGACTGGCCCGCGGTCTACCTGGTCAACACCCCGCTCGCGGTGGTCACGGTCGCCGTCGCGCTGTACGCGGTGGGCGAGTCGAAGGTGCCCGACCGTCCGCTGGACCTGCCCGGCCAGGGCCTGTCCGTGCTGGGCCTGGGCACGCTGGTGTACGGGATCGCGGTCGGCGGCCGGACCGGCTACGACGACCCGGTGGTGGTGACGGCGCTGGCGGTGGCCGTCGTGTCGCTGGTCGCGCTGGTGCTGGTGGAGCGGCGTACGGCGATGCCGATGCTGGACGTGCGCATGATGGGCTCGGTGCGGGTGTCGGCGGCGCTGGTGGTGGCCGCGGCGGCGCTGTTCGCGTTCGTCGGGGTCATCTTCCTGCAAGTGCTGTTCCTGCAGCGGGTCCAGGAGGTCGCGCCGATGGCCACGGGGGTGCGGCTGCTGCCCGCGATGGTGTTCTTCGTGCTGTCCACGCTGGCCGCGCAGCGGATCGCCGGGCGGGTCGGCGCGGCCCGTCTGCTGGCCGCGGGTTCGCTGGTGACGGCCGCCGCCGCCGTGGTGCTGGTGCGGCAGCAGCCGGACAGCCCGTACGCGGTCACGGCGGTGGGGCTGGCCCTGGTCGGGCTGGGCAGCGGACTGGTCGTCGCGCCGTCGACGGCGGCCGCGTTCGCGGTGGTGCGACCCGAGCAGATGGGTGCCGCGTCGAACGCCGTCACCGCGTTCCGGCAGATCGGTTCGGTGCTGGCGACCTCGGTGCTCGGCGCCGTCCTGGCGGTCAAGTTCATCGGCGCGCTGCCGGGGCGGCTGACGGCCGCCCATGTGCCGCCGCCGGTCGCCGGGGCGGTCGTGGAGGTGGCGCGCAGCGGCGGGAGCGGCAGCGGCCGCTCGACGCCCGCGGTGACGGAGGCGATCGGCGCGTCCTTCACGGTGGGCATCCACACCGGTCTTCTGGTCGTCGCCGGGGTGTCCTTCGTGGCGGCCGTGCTGGCCGCGGTGTTCCTGGCCCGCAAGCCGGCCGCGGCGTAGCCCGGCGGGCACGCGGGACTCCGGTGCCGGGGCGGGGGCGGGGGGGGGGGGGGGGCCCCCCCCCCCCCCCCCCCCCGGGCCGAGGCCCCCCCCCCCCGCCCC